>JASFIT010000005.1:0-29793 GCA_050122535.1 Desulfobacteraceae bacterium
TTATCTCTCCTTTGAGTCGGAAACGCTCAATTATACCATAAAACCCGGTGACGAGCACACCGAAGAGAAAGGCGATGGTCACGATAAAATAGAGGGACATGGCAGAGGTCGTGTATTTAATGAAGCGGAGATCGACCTTAAATGCAACTTGTTCGGACATGGCCCCATGGTTCTGGACAATAACGATAACGACGAACAGCATTAATATGATGGCTAATATGAATTTTAGATGCTTCATTCATGACCTCCTCTATGGGTGTAATGCAAGATACAAGACCGCCAGTTCTACGCTTTACCCCCGTGTAAAGAAACCAGGTGCTATGGACCTGGCTTTGAGCTGCCCCTGCAAGGCAATAGGGTCTTTACTTCATGCGAGAGTCTGCATAGCCTACTATCTTTACCGGTAAAGCCTATTAACTCTGACCTGACCCAAGGAGCCAGGTTTGCGAGATTCAAATAAATGTTCCCAAATTGGGCTGCAAAGCACAACCAAGTTATTATCAAACTGTCGAAAAACCGGCTTCTCAGAGGCTGATGGAAAATGTCCATATGCAAGGCTTCCGAAATCCCGAGGAATGAGGCGTACATAGAAGTACGCCGCAATGACGAGGGATGAGGGTAACGCAGCAGATGGGCGTTTTCCGACAGCCTCTATAGCTTATCAAATTCAGTCCTAAGTTTCTTATAGGTCTCCTTGATGTGTTCTGGAATGACCCTCACTTCTCCGAGGACGGTCATATAGTTGGTATCTCCATTCCAGCGGGGCACGATATGAAAGTGCATGTGTTCTTCCATCCCGGCCCCTGCCACCTGACCAAGGTTTAACCCCACATTAAAACCTTCAGGGTTCATCATACTTTTCAAGATATCCGTGGATCTGCGAACCATGCCTAAAAGGTCTAGGATCTCCTCATCAGAAAGTTGATCCAGTCCAGGGACATGCTGATTGGGAGCCACCAGAAGGTGTCCATTGTTATAGGGAAATCTGTTCATCATGACTGTGCTTAGCGATCCAACATACAATATCAGACGCTCTTCATCCTGGCCCCGATCACTTCCCGGGCAAAAAATACAACTTCCCCCTTTCTGATCAGATAGAATATACTCCATCCTCCATGGCGCCCAAAGATTCTTCATAAGAATCACCTCACTCTCATCTCCGCCCGTAATCTCGCTCTCCACATCAAGTTCGTGCTAGTTATTCAATGGGAATGATTTCACCTCGAATCGTTTCTCCAATCTCCAAGATCCCAACGCTATGGTCCTTGGAAAAGGAGAACCCTGTTGCAGTTCCTGGATTAAAAAGCAGTATCCCATCTTTAACATGATTTGCTGCTCGGTGAGAATGACCATAGACAATGGCATCCACATCCTGGAACTCAGCATGGATTCTTTCCTCGAGGCCCCTCGATGGTCCGTCTCCATGAATAAGACCCACGCTGTAAGGGCCCAGCTGAATCACCTTCTTCTCCGGAAGCACCTTCTTAATCTCTATGGGATCCATGTTCCCGTAAACACCATGGAAGTTCTTCCTACTCAGGAACTCCACAATCTCAGCACAGACAAAATCCCCCGCGTGAAAAATGAGATCCACGTCCCCTAGGAACTGATCAAGCATATATCTGAAATCTCGGGTCAGGTGATGAAGATGGGTATCTGATAAGACCCCTATTTTCATCTTCATGTCAAGGCACAGACCTCCATGAGGCGGTAGATGTTGGTTGAAAAGTATAGCAACCTCAAAAAAAAAGACAACCCAAATATCTGTCTCTCCTCGACAAAATCGTTTGACTGGGAGACATTTCTCTTGTATTTGAAGTGCTGATTCTGCCTGCCAATCTCACAGTTGGTGGACCGACGGGCCAACGGCTAAACGCAACAGCCCTGTGGGCGGAAGAAATCCCCTAACCATTGAATGGCTTTCAATTGCAAAGGATGAACAATGCCAATATATGAATTTTATTGCCAAAACTGCCATATGATTTTCAATTTTTTCTCTGCAACGGTGAACACGGAAAAACGGCCTCTATGCCCCAAGTGCAAGAAAAAGAGACTGGCTCGCCAGATGTCCTCCTTTTCCACGCTTCGCGGTCGCGGGGAAGAAGAGGATATGCCCCTACCGGACATGGACGAGTCAAAAATGGCCCAAGCCATGGATCTCCTAGCAAGGGAGGCTGAACATGTGGACGAAAACGACCCCAGGCAGGCGGCCAATCTCATGCGAAAGCTGACCGATATGACGGGGCTCGATCTAGGGACAGGGATGGAGGAAGCCCTGAGACGAATGGAAAATGGAGAAGACCCAGAACAGATAGAGGCAGAAATGGGAGATCTCCTGGAGGAGGAAGAACCTTTCAGCCTCAAAGAAAAATCATCTAGAACCCCGAAGAAGCGTCCACCAAGGGTGGATGATACACTCTACTACTTGTAACCGGGTTTTGCCTGTTGGCAGGTTTGCCCGTTGCCCCGGTCTAGAAGCCTTTCGGTGGGGTATAAAACCCCACCCTACGTAGAGATGACATCTGTAGGGTGGCATTTTACATGCCACCGCTTGTGTCTAGAAAAGAGAAGCCGCCAAACCTACAAACCCACCAATTCAATTTCCCCCCACGTGACCATTTTGTCCCCCACAATAACCAGCCCACCCCATATGCCTTTCATCTGATCTGCCCAGATGGCCACCTTCTCCAAGTCCGTTTTGCTTTTGATCCTGTTCCCGAGGGCCGTGGCCGCACCATCCGCCAAGACAGCAGATGAAGAAAGGATGCAGACCAGATCCGCTATACCCATGCTTAGGGAATGGCCCACTGTGGCTGAAGAGGAACAAATTCCAAGGGGCATCTTTTCTTTGGGAATCACAACACCGATTTTTCCACTTAGGGGAGACTCTCCGGCAAAAATTGAAACGGTCACTGGACGATTGGTTTTCAAAAAGATGTCCCCGCCATTCTCAACAATCACCTGATCGGTCCATTGTTGAAGCCCTTTGGCCACGTATTGGGCTATAGCCCCTGCCACAGAAGCCATAGGACCCACCCCGACGACTCTGGTGACCTCAATCATCTCCCTTACCAGTAAAGGTGCATAGGGGTCTTCCGGGTAGGGTTGAAGGGTTGTTAGAAAATCCGGATGTGCCTGGATGTAATGCTCGAGCTGGTGTCGGTGGTCAAGAATGAGATCCCTGGTTTCATCTTCCAACTTTCTCTCGGAACTTACCCACAAATCCGTCTCTTTGACGGCCACATGGAATGAGACCAAATCCTTGGCGTTGACCCTTTTTCTATAGGTACGTTCTTGGTATTCTATCATGGAAGGTTTGGCTTTCAGGACCCCTAGGCCTTACATTGCCGCTTCAATCAACTTCCTGTCCGGCACATGATGATCCCATACGCTCTGCACGCGCCTATCTTTAAGTAAGATCGTCCTAGGCACATCACCAACCCCGAGCAGGCGCCAAAAGGCATCCGCCGCAATCTGACCAAAGGGAAAAGCGGGTTGAAATTCTTCTATGAACCTCGCCCTTGCAGAAGCATCGTTCATGCTAAGGGCGATGACGGGAGGCAGATCAGGGGCCTCCGCCAGCGCATCCAGCTCTGGTAAGGCCTCTTTGCAGTGCTCACAGTCCGTGTCCATGATGATGATAAGGTGTGTCCCTCTGGATAGATCCACCTTATCCACCCCCTCAATCTGCAATTTGCTCAGTTCAATCTCGATCGTTTCCCATGGGGACTGGCTGATCCGGGATATGGGAAAGCCGAAGGCGAGGGGCAGCGCTATTCCGATGAGAAAAGCAATGGCTACACACCAGGCCTTGGCTCGGGGCTGGGGCCTGCGCAATTCCTTATGCAAAACCCAAGCGAAGAAAGTGGCAACCAGTAGAATCAGGTTTTCCAACACTGCCTGAGCAGGAGAGTATTCTACCCAAGCGCCGAAACAACCGCACTCCTCTGTGGCACCGGTTATCCAGGCCCAACTGGTGGCCCCAAGAAACGTGAGCCAGAGAAGGGATGTGAAAGGAAGGGTTATCTTGGGCCGATAGAAGATCAACAGCCCGATCCCCAATGCGCATTCTAAGGCAATTAACCCCCAGGCACTCACCGCTAGCAGAAGATGGTGAGATATAATACCATAATCGCTCATCTGCCGGATAAACAGCTCCATATCCATCGCTTTCACCAAGCCGGCTATCAGCAAAATAAGTCCTACGGCGCCTGCCAACAATCGGGGGACCCATAGCCGCCAAGCGGCAGCTGTAGGCCATCTTTCCCTGAATCTCATCATCCTTTTATCCGTATTTGGCATGCCCATTCTCATCTGTATGGGAAGCAGATCAGGCGTTTAACTTTTCGGTTTTTAGAGAGTGGCGTTTTACTCCCATTCGATAGTGCTGGGTGGTTTGGAGGAAATATCGTATACAACGCGGTTTACGCCCCGCACGTGATTAATAATCCTATTGGATATCCTTGCAAGTACCTCAGAGGGGACCCGCGTCCAGTCTGCTGTCATGGCATCTAAGCTATCCACAATTCTTATGGCGATCACATTTTCATAGGTTCTCTCATCCCCCATCACGCCCACTGTTCTAACGGGTAGAAGCACGGCAAAAGACTGCCAGACCTTATCGTAGAGGTCGGCTTTCCTTATCTCTTCCAGGAGGATGGCATCCGCCGTTCTCAATATTTCAAGCCTCTCGAATGTGAGTTCTCCGAGAATCCTCACGGCCAGGCCAGGCCCCGGGTAGGGTTGACGCATGACCAGTTCTCTGGGGAGACCAAGTTCCACACCCACTTGACGCACCTCGTCCTTGAACAACTCCCGAAGGGGTTCAATGAGCTCCAGTTTCATGACCTCAGGGAGCCCCCCCACATTATGGTGACTCTTAATGGTCGCGGAAGGGCCCCTAAATGATACGCTTTCGATCACGTCTGGATAGAGGGTCCCCTGAGCCAGGTACTTTGCCTTGCCCAGGTCCTTTGCCTTTTTTTCAAAAACCGCTATGAATTCCCTTCCGATGATTTTCCTCTTCTCCTCAGGGTCTGTAACACCCTTCAGGTGCTTCAGGAAGTGCTCAGAGGCATCTACAAGATGCATATCCATGTGGTAATGTTCCTGAAAGAGTTCCATCACCTCCTGGATCTCTCCTCTCCGCAAAAGGCCATTATCCACCAAAATACAGGAAAGCTGGTCTCCTATGGCTTGGCGGAGGAGAACGGCTGTTACAGAGGAATCCACCCCGCCAGAGACCCCGCAGATCACCCTCTCTGCACCGATCTTTTCTCTCAGCGCCTTAATGGTGGTCTTCGCAAAAGCAGCCATGGTCCACAAGGGTTCACAGCCACATATTCTGAAGAGGAAATTTTTCAAGATCTTGGTCCCGTTTGGGGTATGAACCACTTCAGGATGAAATTGAACCCCAAAGAGCCTTTTGGAGGCGTCTGCCATGGCCGCCACAGGGCTGTTTTTGCTCTTTGCCAGGGCCGTAAAACCCTCAGGCATGTTATCGATCCGATCTCCATGGCTCATCCAGACCATTTCCCCATCACGTGTCTTAAAGCCGTAAAACAAATCCCTATTATCCTCGATGCTAATCTCTGCGCTCCCATATTCCCGGTCCACGGCCTTTGATACGAGTCCGCTGAGCACATGGGTGAGGTATTGCATGCCATAGCATATGCCAAGGATTGGGAGGTTTAGATCCAGAATACCCTTATCTGCCATGGGTGCGTCTTTGTCGTAGACACTGGCGGGTCCACCGGAGAGGATAATTCCCATGGGAGAGAACTTCTTTATCTCTTCCAAACTCATATTGCATGGATGGATCTCGCAATAGACCTGAGCCTCGCGCACCCGTCTGGCGATAAGCTGGGTATACTGGGATCCAAAGTCCAGGATCAGGATCTTTTGTTCATAAAGCGCATTTCCCATTACTCTAACCTGTAGTTGGGGGCTTCTTTTATGATGATCACATCGTGTACATGGGCCTCCCTCAGACCCGCAGAGGTGATCTGCATAAAACTGGCTTTGGTCTGAAGTTCCCGGAGGTCCCCGCACCCCAGATAGCCCATGCCAGCCCGCAAGCCCCCCACCAACTGATAGACCGTATCGGCGAGGGGACCACGATATGGAACCCGGCCAACGATACCTTCAGGGACCAATTGCTCCTCCAGTTCAATTTCGTTCTGAAAATAACGGTCTTTGCTTCCTTCTTTCATGGCCTCGATAGAACCCATACCCCGATAAACCTTGTAGGTTCGGCCTTGGAAAAGAATGGTCTCACCTGGACTTTCTTCAGTCCCCGCAAAAAGGCTACCGATCATCACCGAATTGGCTCCTCCTGCCAGGGCCTTGGTGATATCCCCAGAATACTTGACACCCCCATCAGCAATAATGGGTGTGCCCCATTTCCTTGCCTCCATGGCACAATCCATGATCGCGGTCATTTGGGGGACACCCACTCCTGCCACAACCCTTGTGGTGCATATGGATCCGGGCCCCACGCCCACTTTCACGCCATCAGCACCTACTTCAATAAGACTCCTTGTGCCTTCGGCAGTAGCAACGTTTCCTGCTATCAATTCCAGATCCGGGTATTTTTTCTTGGCATCTTTGACGGTTTGAATGACCCCCTCTGAATGTCCGTGGGCCGTATCAACGACCACCACATCCACATTAGCAGCAACAAGTCTCTCAATCCTCTCCTCCGCATCCCGGCCAACACCGACTGCCGCACCAACCCTTAGTCGACCCAGGCCATCCTTACAGGAATTGGGGTACTTCCTGATTTTTTCAATATCTTTGATAGTAATCAATCCTTGCAGTTTCCCATCATCGTCCACGACCAAGAGTTTCTCTATCCGCCTCTCATGGAGGATGGCCTTTGACTCCTCAAGGGTGATACCCATCTTGGCCGTGGCCAGGTTTTCAGCGGTCATCACCGCTTCCACCTTCTGGTCCAGATTGGTCTCAAACCTCAAATCCCTGTTGGTGATGATACCAACCAGATTACCCTCCTTGACCACTGGTACCCCGGAGATCCTATACTTGCTCATGATCTCCAGGACATCAGAGATCTTCCTGTCCGGTTCTATGGTGATGGGGTCTACGATCATGCCACTCTCAGATTTCTTGACCTTTTCCACCTCCAGGGCCTGCCGCTCCACACTCATGTTTTTGTGGACAAAACCGAGTCCCCCCTGTCTCGCTATGGTAATGGCTGTCGCCGATTCGGTTACGGTATCCATGGCGGCACTCACGACAGGGATATTTAGGGCAATTTTCCGTGATAGCCTTGTTTTTACATCCACGTCATCTGGCAAAATAGCAGACCGGTCGGGTATGAGTATGAGATCGTCAAAAGTTAAGCCCTCTCTTATATCTTCCCTATTCATCTTTTTCCCCCTGTAGATAAGCTATGAGTATTCCTTCAAGTAGATCCGATAAACAAACTACCATACGTGCACATTTAAGAAAATGCAAGATCCTGATAGCCGCCAGACATCCAGCTGGGATGACATCGGCTCTACCCCGTTCCAGACCGGGTATCTTTAATCTCTCCTCCGCGGTCATGGTCTTTATCCGGGTAAAAAGGTCCTTTAGCTGTTCCCTTTCCAGAATCAGTCCATTCATGCTCTCGGGGCTGATCTCTTTTGCCTCCATGGAGTAGATCATGGCTGCAAGTGCCGTGACCGTGCCCCCCGTACCCACCAAAATACCATCATTTCTTAGGGTGCGATATTCGGAAAAGGAGAACCGCAAAAGGCGGTCCACCTCCTTGCCAAGGGCTTCCAAACTCTCCTTATTGGGCGGATCTGAGGTTAAATACTTCTGGGACAACACCATGGCACCAAGGGGTACAGATTTGACTTTCCTGGAATCCTGTTCCCCGTAGATGAATTCCGTACTCCCACCACCAAGATCAAAGATCACAGAGGGCCTCGTTCCCATTTTCAGCGCACGCTGAACCCCTTTCTCCGTAAGCCGGGCCTCCTCTTCCCCGGAGATGGCTTTTGCCTCTATGCCCGTACGTTCGTAAATAAGCCTCAGGAATTCATCCCTATTGCTCGCCTCTCTCACCACCCCGGTGGATACCGCGTGGGTGCTCTCAACACCATATCTTTTTGTGAGTGAGGCAAAACCCGCAAGAGACTTCAAGGCCCGTCCAATCGCCTCCGGCTGAAGAGCCCCCTTCGTTTGCACATGGAAATCTTCTGCCAGACGGGTGTATGCTCTTTTTCTCAAAAGGGGCCGATAGTGCTCCGGCGGTCCAGTCTTTTGGGCGACCAATAGCCTGGCCGTATGGCTTCCGATATCCATTGAGGCAAGATTTGTCCCACGTGCGGGAGCCTTTTCAGATATATCACGGGTCATTTTTGTGGGTTAGGCCTGTTCGCCGATGGCCTGCCATTTTTGCGGATGCCGAAACCAATCTGGAGACAAGCCACTCAATCAACAGGGGCCGCATGCGGTTGTAACCGGGGCGTGGATACAAGGGAAAACTATCAGAGGGAGGGCTGTTTTTCAAGATTTAAAAAGAGAGCATACTGTCACCGGGATAGAATCCGCAACCTCTCCCACGTGGGGTGATGGAATCTCCTACTTAAGAACACGGGCTAATTGGGTGCTTAATTTTGCCATCCCGATGGGCTTGGTCAGATAACCCCTTATGAGACCCTTTTTCTCTTCGGCCATACCTGAAGGCCCATCCACATCATAACCGGAAATAATGACGATTTTGGCATCTGGATCATAATCCAACACGCTTTCAGCACAAGACAATCCATCCATTTCAGGCATATTCCTGTCTAAGAGCACCAGATCTGGTCGCCAAGATTTATATTTCACAATTGCGGCATTTCCACTATTGACGTAGGCTGCCTGGTAACCCAATCTATTTAGTAACTCCTCCATAACCTTGCACATATCCTTCTCATCATCCACGATGAGGATCTTTTGGCCTCTACCTGGCATTATTTCCGGTGATGATTCCAGTATGGTCTTTTCAACAGAAGGAGAAAGGGGAAAATAGAGCGTGAATGTGGTCCCCTGTTCTAGAGTGGAATAGACTTGTATTTCCCCCCCATGCTCTTTCACAATTCCATAGGTCGTGGACAACCCCAAACCCGTTCCCTTATCCACTTCTTTGGTGGTAAAAAAAGGGTCAAAACACCTCTCTTGGGTCTCTTTACCCATCCCGAGCCCGGTATCAGAAATGATCACCTTTACGTTATTCCCTTCTTTCTCAGCCTCAATATTCAGTTCACCGCCCTTAGGCATGGCGTCCCTCGCATTGGTAAACAGGTTCATGAATGCCTGGCTCAACTCTGCGTGGTCCCCTATGACAGGCAGGAATTCAGGAATGTTGATCTGGATATCTATCATCTTGTCGAAGGATATGCTTATTAACTGATGGGTCTCTCGAATCAGATCAGCCAGATTGAGGGTGAGATGTTCTTTTTTGGTCTGTCTCCGAGAAAACTGCATCAGACCTTCAATCAATTGTGCGCCCCGTTCCACATACGTATTGATTCCATCAGCAACCTCCTGAACTTCGCGATCATTGGGATACTTCATTTGAAGCATCTGGCTCTGCATTGAAATCACGGCCAATATGTTTCTGAAATTGTGGCCCACACCGCTGGCCATGGTACCAATGGCTTCCATCTTTTGCGCTTGCAGGAGTTGTGCCTCTAGCTTCTTTTGTGGTGTGATATCCCTTACAAAATTGAGTGTGGCTGACCGCCCTTCCCATGTAATAGGAACCGCATTGACTTGGGCCCAGAGTTCTTCACCGCTTTTATCAATTATCCTCAATGTATAGGTGGTGGGTATCTCCTCTCCTTGCCGCTGTCTCTGCTGCCTTTCATCCACCAATGCTCTATCTTCGGGGTGGATCAGGTCCAGGTATTGGACATGGGATAGCTCTTCTTCAGAATAACCCAACACCTCTTTCGTCTTTGGGTTGGGGAATTTTATAACGCCATCTTGGGCAATAAAGATGCCATCATTGGCGTTGTCTACCAGTAGGCGATACTTCTCCTCAGATTCTCGGACCGCCTCCTCAGCCAATTTCCGTTCGGTAATTTCATGAACGATAACTGTAGCCCCTTTTGGCATGCCATTTTCGTAGAGTGTTCTTGCGTTCAAAATCGCCCAAATTTCTTTACCGTCCTTCCGCCTGATTTTGTATTCCACCGTCTCTGGAACCTTTTCACCTGCAAAAATTTTGCTTAATCTTTGGATAAAAACCTGCTTACTATCTTCCGCTAGAATTTCAAGAGGGTTCATGGCGAGCAATTCGTCTCTTGTGTAACCCGTATATTCCAGAATGACATCATTCACGCTAACAAATTTTCTGTTTACAAAATCAACTTCGTACATGCCAGAAGGGGCATGTTCCACGAGTTGCCTGTATCTCTCTTCACTCTCTCGCAGGTCCTTCTCGGCACGTTTCCGCCCCGTGACATCTCGCACAACACCCCGAAACCCAACCGGCTCACCGGATGGATCTTTCACAAGGCTAGTCGACAACTCAAGGACTTTTCTGTCTCCGTTTTTCAGTATGATTTCATAGTCTCTTATGCTCACAGGTTTCCCTGTGCGATAGATTTCGCTAAAGACCTGATACATCTTTTTTGCGGTCTCAGGAGTCGTATATTCCCGGTTGTTCTTGCCCATCAACTCCTCTCTGGAATAGCCCGTTATCTTGCGGAGGGAGTCATTAAAAAAGGTCATGTTCCCCGCAAGATCCACCTCGAAGTAGCCCTCTGCCATACTTTCCAAGATATTCCTATACTTCTCCTCGCTCTGCCGAAGTGCCGCCTCTGCCTGCTTGCGATCGGTCATATCCCTGACAATGCCCCGAAAACCGATGCGATGACCCCCAGAATCCCTCATTAAGGATATGGAGACTTCTATGTATCTCTTTTCTCCATCCTTCCTAACGATCTCATGGCCAAACCTTTTGGTGGCTTTTCCGGAGGTGTATATACGGTTGAAGCTGGCATACACTTCTTCTGCTACCTCTGGGGGCGTGTATCGCCGAAAACTGGCGCCAATCAATTCATCCTCGGGAATACCGACAATTTCACAGAATGAATCATTAACGAAGGTAAAATTTCCAGAAGTACTCGTCTCATAATAGCCATCTTCAATTGTCTCAAGGATTTTTCGATATCTCTCCTCCTTCTCCCGCAGGGCTGCCTCAGCCTCTTTGTGGGATGTGATGTCAATTAATGATGAAACACTTTTTTTGGTCCCAGGAATCATGGCAGTTTTGATAAATACGTCTTTAATGTTCCCCTGCTTGTCTATAAAACGAAATTCATACTCACTTGGCGCTTGCTCCTCATTCTCTCTTCTTTTGAAATGATAGCCTTTCATCCTTTCCAGATCTTCCTCAACAACAAATTTTGTCCATTTGATTTTTCCCTCAATTTCTTCTTTGGAACATCCAGAGAGTTTCGCAAGCTCATTATTGGCCATGGAAATGGTCATGTCCTCTTCAACGATCCCCATGGCCGTACCTGTGTTTTCAAACAGACTACGGTATCTTTCCTCTCTTTCCAGAAGGGTTTGCTCTGCTTGCTTTCGCTCGGTGATGTCCCTCGCAATGCAGGCGATTCCAACCGCTTTACCATTTCGGACCAAAGGGGCGGCGCTAACTTCACCAAACTTTCTGGTTCCATCCTTAGCGATAAATGCGTAGACCGAGGAAGGTATCCGTTCACCAGTTAAGGCACGCAGCGCATCGGCGGTTGCCGCCTCCAAATACTCATCTGCAACGAGGCCCAAATCTAAAAAGGATTCTCCGTTCAGTTCCTCAGCTTTGTACCCTATTATCCTTTCCACTGAGGGGGATACGTTCAGAATCTTCAACTCATGGTCAATGGAAAAAATCACGTCGGAGGCGTTCTCAAAGTGCAGGCGATAGGTCTCTTCGCCTTCCCTCAACGCGTTCTGAGCAAGTTTGAGTTCTTCTTGTAATTCTCTAAGCCTCTTTGTCTGTTCTTTGGTTGGTTTCTTTGCCATTAAAACACTCCAATTCAACGTGAACCACATATCCCATTCGGAGAAATGGGGTCATCCCAAAGGAGTCTTCATCCCCATGCACACTCCATCGTTTTCTATCGAGCGAAGGGTTCGCGGGGCAGGTGCCATAAATACATATTATAACATCATTAATCCCTGGTGAAAAACAGGAGTTCTTGACATTATTATTCTTTTGCAGGGGAAAAGACCGAATATGGGGGATAGCATCTCCGTGGGGCAAACAGGAGCAGAGGCCTTTTAGTCCTTTTTTCCGTCCTCTTCATTGGATTGGAGCAGTGCCCGCTCGATGGCGACTGCTGCGGGGATGCTCAGAGCGTTGACGAGTGAAAGATCCTCCTTTCGAAAAGAAAATGGTGTTTTGATGGAGTCAAGGTAAATAACACCTTTGATCTGAGATCGACTTATCAGCGGTACACATAGGACAGACCTGACTTTCATCAGTTCCATACTCACCGAACGATCAGCTTCGTCTTCCACGTGGGTATCCGGCATTAGGAGTGCCTTTCCCTCTCTCATGACCCGATCCACTACAGTCCGGCTATACATCATAAATGTAGCATCGCTCGGTTCTCTCAGTCTTGGTATGACCCTTTCAATGCTTCCTGTCTCATAATCCACCAAAATGATTGCACCCCTATCTATCCGCTTGAGAAGATCGAAAAGATAGCCCAGTATCTTTTCTGAGATCTCATCCACATCGTTTGATCGCACCAAAACATTGGATACTTTGTAGAACAATTCAATATTTTTCTCAGGACGCCGACGTTTCTCTATGGCAAAGGCGGTATCTTTCTCACCAATTTCTTCTGAGCGGCCAAAGGTATCCAGAAAGGCGAGCACCCTCTCAGAACATATCTCCCCCAGACAGATCACACTAATTCCAAGGGCAATGGGGACCCCCTCTCCCACTTCAAATTCAATACCGGGACGTATCTGTTCTCCAGCCACAAATGTGCCGTTGGTGCTCTCTAAGTCTTGGACAAAATATTTTTTCTTTTTTCGACCTATCCTTAAATGTCGCCGTGAAACCAGTATATCGTCTAGTTTAATGTCGTTTTCAGGAGAACGGCCCACATTGATGCCATCCTTCTTGAGCTCATAAGACGCTCCTCGATCAGGTCCGTTCAAAACATAAAGTAAGATCATGGTTTATCACCTTTGCCAGGGACACTAATGACAGTTTCCTGAAACAACTTTAAGAATATGAGTCATTGGGAGCCCTTCGAGTTCCTCAGGGTAAACTGCGCGAAGCAATCTCATTTTGTGAAGGCTACACTTTTTCACTAGCTTGCAAGAGATTGCGGAGCCTGTTCCGAGCGTAGCGAGGAATCCATTGGTCGTAATTTTAGCAACCGCTTTACCTCTTTAGTCAGGGCTCCGAGTTTGCTTCGGCTCTGCCTCGCAACCGCCTCCAGCCTGCCCGCCATCGCGAGCCTGTGCTCGCTCAGGCGAGGCGGGCGGGCTCCTCGCAATGACCCCTTATGGAGGGCTCATTTATGCAAAGAACTTCCGGGAAGTGACACTGGGGATCGGTTGATCTTGCAGGCCCACACCTGCTGCCTCATACTAACCCTACATCTGGGCCCCGCTCAAATGATCTTTATAGACCTCCCAGTTAATGGAGGCATTTTCCGGATCTTCAAAAACCGTATCTATTGATACGGTCATCTCATCATTCTTAAAGAAATAGAAGGGAATGAGTTCTAACATTCCCTCATTGGCAAATGCTTCAAGATAATTGGCTAAAGCCACAGGGGATACATCTCTGAATCTAAGAGGTCCTTTCTTGACGGCTACAACGAAGGCATCCGCGTCTGCATCCCCAAGTTCGATGGCATGAATAAAGGCCTCCCTCGATCCATATGGCTCAAAAAGATCGTCCTTGAACCCAGATTGCTTGCCTTTGGCTCCACAGCCTAAGCTAAGCGGGACCAGTAGAGCCAGCAGATAAAATCTTTGCATCTTATCGCCTCCTTATCGTACGGTTCTGAAAAGATCTGTTCTCGCCGCCCAAAGGACGCAAGCGCTCCTTTAATCATTGATCAAGCTAATTTTCAGATTTTGCTCTTTGCAGAATTGGTTTGAATATGTCCCATACCAATGATATTTCAGGACAGCCCAGAATCCTACTCACGGCAAAGTAAATGAACACACCCATACATACAAGAGCTGAAAGACGAAAGACGAGATGCCCGATCCCAAGCTCTGGGTTCGGTACCCACCCATGGCCATAGGCATAATAAATCCCAACCCCCATGACGATTGAAGCCAACGTGCTTTTGCCGACGGAAAGGAGTATGGGCGTTAGCTCCCATTCAACGATTCTCTTCTTGAGAAAGAAGATAAGCAAAGACAACTGTAGAGAGGATGCTAAGGAAAGGGCTAAAGCCAGCCCCCCATGCCTAAGTGGTCCCATGAGGAGCAGGCTGAGAATCAGGTTGGCCAGCAGTGCCACGAAGGCCACCTTTACTGGTGTCTTCGTGTCTTGAAACGCATAGAAGGCTGCAACCATGACTCTGAGGCCTGAAAAGGCCCAGAGTCCTAGGGCATAGAAAAGAAGGGCTTGATATGTCATTGCGGTGGAATATGGGCCAAAAGCCCCCCTTTCGAAGAAGATCTGTATGATCAACCTCCCCAGAACGATGAGGCCCACCATAGATGGGATGGTGATAAATGAGACCATTCTTAGTGCGTGGCCAAGGGTGTCTCTAAATTGACTCAAATCCTTCTGGGCCACTTCTCTCGAGAGAGACGGAAGGGCCGCCGTGCTGATGGCGATAGCGAACACACCTAGAGGAAACTGAACAAGCCGATCAGCATAGTAAAGCCAAGAAACACTTCCTTCAGCCAAAAAAGATGCCAGAAGTGTGCCTATAAACTGATTGAATTGATATATCGCTGAGCCGAAAATGGCGGGAAGCATAAGCAACCCGATCCTTTTCACTGCCGGATGTTGGGGCATCCAGACGGGGACCAGAGAGAGGCCCTTTTTGAAGACCCAAGGAATCTGTAGAACCACCTGGAGTATTCCACCGATAAGGACACCGATAGCCACGCCAACGATGGGCTCAGAAAAATGGGGGGAAATCCAAAACGTAGAAGCAATAATCCCGATATTTAGAAAAATAGGCGCAGCAGCCGGTGCGGCGAAATGTCTTAAGGAATTCAGTACGCCCATAAAAAAGGCGACGAGGCTGATAAGAAAAATATAGGGGAAAGTAATTCGCGTGAGTAAAACGGTAAGGTCGTACCTAATTCCAGAACCGCCGAACCCAAAGGCCTGGATCCTCACGATCCATGGGGCGAATAGGATACCCAGTACGGTGACAACCGCCAGCAAAACCGAGAGAAGAGTCAGCACCACCTTTGCCAGTTGGAATGCATCCCCCCTTGTTTTCTGACTCAAGTACTCGGTAAAAACGGGAATGAAGGCGATGGTTAGAGAGCCTTCCGCAAAGAGACGCCTGAGCAAATTGGGGATACGGAAGGCGACGAAAAAGGCGTCTGTCACAAGTCCGGCCCCAAAGAATCTGGCCACTACGATGTCACGGACAAGGCCAAGGATCCGACTCAGGAAGGTGAAGAATCCCACCGTGCCGGCTGCCTGACTGACCTGTTCTCTCTCAGTTACGGATATATCTGAATCTCGCACTGAAAACCTTTAATGCTGCCCAAAATCGGTTGTGCCAAGGTGAGGGACTGAATTCCTGTAAGGATTTAACCTTGACAATGAAGGGAAATTTACTTAAAAAGAATATTTTGGTCAATTTTAACAGATTTCACAGGAGGAGTTCAAAGTTTGGCAACCCATAAATCAGCCCTCAAAAGGGCGAAACAGAGCAAAATAAAAAGGTTGAGAAATATAGGTTACAAAACCAAGGCCAAAAGGGCGGTCAAAGAAGTTCGGACTGCCGTGACCAATAACTCGGCAGATGAGGCCAGAGCGAGCCTTGTCCGGGCCGTTTCCGTCATCCAAAAAACTGCTTCCAAGGGCATCATTCACAAAAACAAGGCCTCCCGCAAGATATCCCGTCTTGCCCGCCACGTAAATAAGCTCACTTCCCCATAGGGGATCTCAGGCGCAGAGGGCGAATACCAGGTTTTCCAGGACCGGCTTGGCGCGTGAACCCGATTTCAGCAAGCCATCTGTCTTATAGAGAAGATGCAGACTCCTCTCCAATTCTTCTATGGACCAGGATTGCGCATGCCTCGCAAAATCTCTGGCCGAAAAGTCTGGTAGGCCCAATTTTTGGGCCACCTCCCTAATCTGCCCCCCCCTTGAGAGTATGGATTTCGTTTGCCACATGATCCTGATCTGTCTGTTCAACATGCCCAGGATCCGCAGGGGAGCGTCCTTCTTGTCTTCCTCCTCCAAAAACCTGTTCAAAACAGCCAGGGATTCATGACAATTCTTTTCAGATACCCTGTTCATGAGTTCAAAAATGGTGTAAACCCGGCTGTGAATGGCAAACCCTTTGACCTGCTCCACGCCCACCATCTCTTCCCCATACCTGAGATTGAGCTTTTCCATTTCAGCATATAGATCCCTGAGCTTGTTGCCCACGATCTGATGGAGGTATGCACAGGCCTGACCATCTATCTTCAGCCCCAACTCCCTGGCAACCCCTCTAATCCAGGGGACAACCTGGTTCTCACGCAGTCTCATGAAATTAACCGCTCGGCCCTGTTCCTTGATCCGCTTATAGAAGCTTTTCCGGAAATCTGTCTTGGCAGCAATGAAAATCAGGCAGGTCGTGTCAGCAGGGTTTTCAAGGTATGGCAGGAAAGTCCCCAGTTCACCCGTAGAGAAATTCTCTGTTCGTCTAACGATAATCAGCCGGCTTCCTGTCAGAAAAGGGAGAGAACGAGCTCGATTGATGATTTCGGCTGGATCCGTCTTCTCCCCGGCGTAGAAGATTTCCTGATTGAAATCCCTCGCCGATGGGGGGATGAAATCATTGCGAATTCTGTCCAGGACCTTTTCTAACCTGAATTCCTCAGGGCCGTAAAAGAGATAAAAGGGGGCCAATTGCCCATTTTCCAGGGATTTCAGGAGATCCTCTGGTAGCAAATCCCTGGCCATCAGAACCTTTCCATGGTCTTGAGAAATATCCTGTCTGCAAGCTCCCGTGCAATGAACTCCAACGCCACCTGTTGATTAAACTGGGTGACAAGGGGGTCTTCTAGACTCACTTCAAAGATGGCCATCTCTTCCATCGCCTTCTCGTGCCAGATCACCTTTCCTGTGTCCGTGTCCGTCAGTCGCATGTCCAGTTTAAGTATCAGTCTTCGGCTCGTTGTCTCCTGGAAGGTAGTCACAACCCCGCCAACCGTTTGTTGCTCCACTCTATAACTCAGGGGCACCGTTCGGATCTCATATACCCGTCCTGACAGAACGGCCTGGGCTTGCTCTGTGGACACAAGGGCGACCTTACCTTGGGTGATGAATTTATCCCTGACGATTTTTGTAAAAGATGCCTCAAAACCTATGTCAGATGACGTGCTCTCTATCACGGGTATGGCCAAGCTATCCAGCCTGATCCTCATTGGTTCCCCTGTGGCCCGAAAAGAATATCCACAACTCGTGCATATGCACCAGAAAATCAGCAGGGTAATTCCCAAAAAAAAGGGAAGAATACGATACTTGGGCTGCATCATTCCGTCTTTTTTCATGAACAAAAGCCACACTGGAAACATCTCTAAGCCGATCTGATCAGACCACCACATTGACCAACTTATGCTGAACCACGATCACCCTTTTGATCGGCTTTTCACCCACATGTCGCTGGACTTTCTTATCCTTGAGGGCCTCAGCCTCGATTTCTTCTTGGTTGAAAGAGGTGGGCACTTCGATCCTGCTTCTCACCTTGCCATTCACCTGGATGACAATGAGCCTTTTCTCCACTTGGAGAGCCTCGTCCTTGTGCTCGGGCCAGGGGACATTCAAGAGGCTTTCTCCATGACCCATCATTCGCCAACATTCTTCCGTGATATGAGGCACTACCGGGGCTAACAGAACAACGGTTGCCTCCACGGCCTCCCCCACCACGGACCAGGCCAGAGCTCCTTTATCATGGGCGCTATTCAGATATCTGTTCACTTCATTGACCAACTCCATCACCGCGCTTATGGCCGTATTAAAGTGGAAACGGTCTTCAATATCACGGGTCACTTTCTTGATGGTTTGATGGGTCTTACGGTGAAGATCCTTCAGTTCCCCGGACAGGGGCTCCTTGCCATCATAGGTGGAGACCTTTGAAATCTCTTCCAAATTATCCAAAATAAGCCGCCAGACCCGATTTAAGAACCTAAACGATCCCTCCACGCCTTGGTCGTTCCACTCCAAGTCCCGTTCAGGGGGCGAGGCAAAAAGACAGAACATGCGCACTGTATCAGCCCCGTAACGGTCTATCAAATCCTCTGGATCTACCACATTTCTTTTGGATTTCGACATCTTGACCGTATTGCCAATAACGATATGGGAATCGCAATGGGGACATTGGTTATCATTGATTTCATGGGGATATAGATATCCGTGTTTGGGACATTCCTGTGTCTCCTTGCACACCATCCCCTGGGTCAAGAGATTGGTAAAGGGCTCGCTCACGTTGAGATACCCAAAATCTCGCAACACGCGGGTATAAAAGCGGGAATAGAGGAGATGAAGGATGGCGTGCTCTATCCCGCCAATATACTGGTCCACAGGCATCCAGTAATCCACTCTCTTCGGATCGACGGGGCCCTGATCATAATCTGGACATGCATAGCGGTCAAAATACCAGGAAGACTCTACAAAGGTGTCCATCGTGTCCGTCTCTCTTCTGGCAGGGCCCTTGCATTCGGGACATGAGACCTCATAAAATGAAGGATCAAAAGGAAGGGGAGAGCCTCCATTCGGCCTCATCTCCAGATCAAGAGGGAGAAGCACGGGAAGATCCTCCTCTGGGACGGGTATTGTCCCGCATTTGTCACAGTAGACTATGGGAATGGGCGCCCCCCAATACCTCTGTCTCGAGATGTTCCAATCCCTCAACCTGAAGTTCACCGTTTTGTAGCCCATCCCCTTTGATTCCAGGTATTCAGCGATGCTGTCCAAAGCCGCCAAGTTGGGCTGCCCATCAAAGGGACCGGAATTGACCAGGATACCCTCTTCTTCATACGCCTCGGTCATGGTTTCCTCACTCAGTTCCTCGCCCGGTGGTTGTATGACCACCCTGAGACGTAGACCATATTTCTTGGCAAATTCAAAGTCCCTCTGGTCATGGGTCGGGACGGCCATGATGGCCCCGGTCCCATAATCAAAAAGCACAAAGTTTGCCACGTAGATGGGGATTTTCGCCTCGGTCACAGGATTCAAACAGTACCTCCCCGTAAAGACCCCCTCCTTCACCGTAAAGTCGGCTGATCGGATGTAGCTATCCACCTTCAAGGTCCGCTCGATAAACGCCAGCACCTCCTTCTCTTGAGGCTGCCCCTGAATGATTTCCCTGATCAGGGGATGCTCTGGGGCAAAGCACATGAAGGTGGCCCCGTACACGGTATCCTGCCTCGTGGTGTATACCTCGATGACCTCCTCGGAATCCACGACGGGGAAGCGGATGATGGCTCCGTAACTCTTTCCGATCCAATTCCTCTGCATGGTCAGGACCCGATCTGGCCATCCTGGAAGCCTGTCAGAGTGTTCCAGGATTTCCTCGGCATACTCTGTAGTCTTGAAAAACCAACTGTCCATCTCCTTCAGGTTCACTTCCTGGTCTGTGTGCCGCCAGCAGCACCCATTTTCAACCTGCTCTTTGGCCAAAACGGTCTGGCAGCTCTCACACCAGTTCACGTACGTCCTTTTCTTATAGGCCAAACCTCTTTCATACATCTTGAGAAAGATGAGTTGCTCCCAAAGATAGTATTTTGGATCACAGGTGGCCAATTCACGGTCCCAATCATAGCTGAAGCCCATCCGTTTGAGCTGAGTCTTCATGGATTCTATGTTCGCGTAGGTCCATTTCGCAGGATGGGTCTCATTCTCTATGGCTGCATTTTCTGCGGGAAGTCCAAAGGCGTCCCAACCCATTGGATGAAGGACATTCTTTCCCCGCATCCTCTTGTACCGAGCCACCACATCCCCGATGGTGTAGTTCCTCACGTGACCCATGTGGATCTTTCCCGAAGGGTAAGGAAACATCTCAAGCAAATAATACTTCTCCTTCACAGGGTCCTCCACAACCTTGAAAAGGCCTTCCTTTTCCCAATAAGCCTGCCATCTCTTTTCCAGTTCCGATGGGTTGTATTTCATTGTTTTCACTACCTTTTCACATGATGTCGATTTGGTTCTCACGCTCAAGGTCAATCACGACAGAGAAATCAACCTGCAAATCAAAGTATTCCCGCAGTCTTCCTGCTACAGGGCCCAGGATTTCATCTGTGCAATTCTCAACAGAAAAAATGATTTTGAGTACGAAATCAGATTCTCCTCGGTGATCCTGAAAAAAAGGATTGGCTACCTGGCGCGCGCATATCTCTAGTTGAGAAGCCTGGTGCTCTTCTAATCCTTGTAAAACCGGTATATGGATACCGAATTCCTTGATTTCCATCTTATTGAATGTGGTACCCACCTCTCTAATATGGCTCACCAGGAGCTGCAGGTCATAATCCGTGCTCTCTCCCAGGCCTTTCAGTAAAATTTTTTCTGCTCTGATCGCATCCTGGGAGGCGAGAAGAACGGTCTCCCCTCTGCTGCCAGTCCAGAATCCTTTCTCTTGCAAGTGGGACAAGAACCCCGCCATTTTTTCGTTCAGTCCGGAAAGCGCTCCCCCCGTCAAATCAGGGCATTGAAATGCAAGGGCCGCCACAGCCTGACACCATAGACTCTCTAAGGGACGATCAGAAAATCGTAAATCAAATTTCATTACCTTTCAAATCATTCTCTTCCTGGGCATCTTCCTGCCTCAGATTATTGTAGATATTGTCCAACACGCCGTTGATAAAACCTCCCGAATCTTCGGTCCCGTATATCTTGCCAAGTTCGACCGCTTCATCTATAGAAACCTTAGGGGGTATATCTTTCATAACCAAGATTTCAAATGCGCCCAGCCTCAAGATCGTTCTATCGACCCTTGACATCCTTTCCAATCGCCAGTGCTCTGAAGCGCGGCTTATCAGCTGATCAAGTTCTTTTTTGTGGGTACAAACCCCCAGAACCAGCTCTCTAGAAAAAGGTCTGATGGATTTGGAGGAGCCGAAGTTTTCACAAATGAGTTGGAATACTTCCTCGGGATCCCCGGGAGTAAATTCCAGATGAAAAAGAACCTTTATGGCCAATTCTCTGGCCCGACGTCTTGAACCCATTTTTTATCTTGAAAACGGTCCGAGAAGGTCAACGGGAGAGGTGAAGGCTGGTGGTGGTTTTTGACGAAGGGTGAATAATTATCCCAGCTCTTTGAAGAGATTCACCATCTCCATGGCTGCCATGGCAGCATCCCATCCTTTGTTCCCCGCTTTGGTGCCTGCCCTTTCAATGGCCTGCTCCAGACTATCTGTAGTCAGTATGCCAAAGGTGACCGGGGTCTTGGTTTCAAGGGCAACTGTGGCAATTCCCTTGGATACTTCTGCTGCCACATACTCAAAATGGGGGGTTGCCCCCCTGATCACGGCGCCGAGGCAAATAACCGCGTCGTATTGTCCTGCCTCCGCAAGTTTTTGCGCAGCGAGTGGAATCTCGAAGCTCCCCGGCACTCTAATCAGAGAAATTTGTTCGTCGTCGGCTCCGTGACGGTTAAGAGCGTCCATGGCTCCTTCGACCAGCTTTGAACTAATAAATTCATTGAACCTGCTGACAACGATGGCAAAACGGAAACCCTCTGCCGAAATCTTACCTTCCAGAATCTTGGGCATAAGAACTCCCTTCCTTTAATTTAAAGTCTCGGAAATTGCACAACTTATTGAGAATATCAGTATTTTTTTCGAGGCCTGAGCTTCTGCCTCGCACATGGAATAATGGAATGGTGAAATATTGGAATGTTGATTTTAAGAGAAAGTTAGGCATTTATTATCGTATTTGACCTTCCTGTCAAGAAAGATTCTACCAATACCCCATTCTTCCATTATGCCAGAACCCTGGATTCCATCATTCCACTATTCTTCGCGCTCACTTCGTTCCGCTCAGTCCCCGCAAGCGGGTCCCCATTTTCCAACATTCCAATTGCGGAACAAAGCGGAGCCAAGTTCTGGGTTAACAGTATGTCTTCAACCATTTGCAGTTGGAAACCTGGATCAAGTCAACTTGAAAAACAGCCACCTACTCCTCCAGATCCATCTTTATCAGGTGCCCCAGCTTCTGGCACTTGGTCAAAAGATAATTCATATTCTCTGCCCGAGGCTCCGATTCAATAGGCACCCGGTCAGTCACCTCCAGTCCGTACCCCTCCAATCCAATGATCTTTTTCGGGTTATTGGTCATCAATTTCATTTTTCTAACGCCTAGCGCAACGAGTATCTGAGCGCCCACCCCGTAATCCCTCAGGTCTGCCTCAAAACCCAGCTCTTCGTTGGCCTCCACAGTATCTCTTCCTTTATCCTGTAGGGCATAGGCTTTCAGCTTATTAGCCAGACCTATACCTCTTCCCTCCTGTTGCATATACAAGATGACTCCAAGGCCTTCCTTCTGAACCATTTCCATCGCCTTTTGCAGTTGTGCGCCACAATCACAGCGAAAGGATCCAAAAACATCCCCAGTCAGACATTGGGAATGAACTCGCACCAGTATCTCTTTATCTGAATCAATTTCACCTCTGATCAGGGCCAGATGTTCATAATCATCTATGTCATTAACAAAAGCGATGGCCTTGAAATTGCCAAAAGGGGTCGGTAAAATGGTCTCAGCAGCTTTCTGAACAAAACTCTCCTTTCTCATCCGATAGGCAATCACGTCCGCGACTGTGGCAATTTTGAGTCCATGTGTCTGCGCAAACTTCACCAAATCTGGCAGACGAGCCATGGTGCCATCGTCATTCATAATCTCACAGATGACACCCGCAGGCCTCAGGCCGGCGAGACGGGCCAGATCCACTGACCCCTCCGTCTGACCGGTCCGGAAAAGCACGCCCCCACGCCGCGCCCTCAAGGGAAAGACGTGACCAGGCTGAACCAGGTCTTCAGGCCGGGCATCATCAGCCACGGCGGTGCGTATGGTGTGGGCCCTATCTGCTGCAGAAATGCCCGTGGTAACACCATGCCGTGCCTCCACGGAGATGGTGAATGCGGTCTTGAAAGGGGTACGATTATCATAGACCATCAACGGAAGATTCAATTGTTCCACGATCTCAGGGGCTAAAGAGAGGCAAATAAGTCCGCGCCCATTTTTGGCCATGAAGTTGATGGCCTCTGGGGTCACCTTTTCAGCGGCCATGGTCAGATCACCCTCGTTTTCCCTGTTCTCATCATCAACGAGAATGATCATCTTCCCCTCTTTAAGGTCCTGCAAAACGTCTTCAACTCTTGCTATGGGCATCTTAGTTAATCACCAAATCCATATTTTCTTAACATTTCCTCATTAATCAAAGAGGATCTTTTATCTTGGGGAGATGCGCTCTCTTTTTGAAAAAACTTCTCTACGTACTTTCCTATCATATCTGTTTCTATATTCACCAGGTCACCCACCCTTTTTTTCGAAATGGTGGTTTCCTGAGCGGTGTGTGGAATAATATTAACTTCAAAATAGGTATCTTGGCAATCATTTATGGTCAGACTTATGCCTTCCACGGCGATGGATCCTTTTTCAATGGTATACCTTGCCAGGGCCTTATCAATTTCTATTCTCAAGAGCCAGGATCTCTCCTTCTGCTCCGTTTTCAAAATCTTTCCCACACCATCCACATGCCCAGATACCAAGTGTCCTCCCAAACGGTCTCCCAAACGCAGGGCCCTTTCCAAGTTCACTTCATCGCCTGGCTTTAGCTGGACCATATTACTTCGGGACATGGTCTCGCCAGATACATCCATAGAGAAGGCCTCTCCCTGTATGCCAGCAATGGAAAGGCAAACCCCGTTCACAGAAATGCTGTCTCCCTCCTGAGAATCTGACATATCAAATTGAGGCACAAGGATGAGCCTCATATCCTTCAGGATACGCTGGATCTCTTTAACTTTACCGATTCCTTCAACTAATCCAGTAAACATTTGATATTGTCCGTCGTGGGTTGTTCTTAGTCTGTTGTCTAATCCCAGATTTCCGTCAGTTCATACGGGTCATATGATCGTTCCGAACAGTCTCACGGCTCCACAAGCGCGGCAAAACGGGATACCGCGAGCAACTGACAACGGACTAAGCACAATCCTATTTCTATATTCTTAATACTCTGGATAGCCTCTGATCAATATATCATCCCCAAATCGCCACACCTTGATATCCCTTAGTTTCAGACAGCCGTTCATCTTCTGAGGGCCGGGTCCTGATGCCATGGAGATTCCGTCATTTCCACCCATGATTTTTGGTGCCTTGAAGATATAGAACTTATCAATCAGTCTTTGGCGAATCATGGAACCCATGATGGCGGAACCACCTTCCACCAGAAGAGAGGTGATGTCCATACCTCCTAAGATACCCATCAATGCAGTGAGATCAATCCCGCCCTCATTTGTTGGACAGGTCAGGTTCATAACCCCATTTCTTTCCACTCTCCTCAGGCGCTGGGGAGGCACATGATCGCCAACAGCCAAAATCGTAAGGGCAGAGGAGTCGTTCTTGAGCACTTTCGCTTCATTAGCAATTCGAAGGTTTGTATCCACTATAATCCGAACAGGATCCCTTCCTGCACCCCTCTTTAGCCGGGTGGTTAACATGGGGTCATCTGCCAATACGGTTCCCACACCAACCAACACCGCGTCTAACCTATCCCTCAGGCGGTGAACGAACTGCCGCGATTTCTCATTGGTTATCCAATGAGAATCACCTGCGGCCGTGGCGGTCCAACCATCCATGGTCAGGGCCGATTTAGCCACCACAAAGGGCCGACCTGTTGTAGCATGCTTCAAAAAGGCCTCATTGAGTCGCCGGCATTGTGCTTCCAGGATCCCGGTCCTGACTTCAACGCCCTTTTCGGCCAGAAATTCGCACCCGCCACCTGAGACCTTTGGATTCGGATCTTTCATCCCAACGACCAGTATCTTGATCCCGCTGCTTAGGATGGCCTCAGTACAAGGTGGCGTTCTTCCATGATGGTTGCATGGTTCTAAGGTCACATAGAGGGTATCATTCTTTTTCCCTCTTCCCCCTATCTTTGAAAGGGCCTCTATCTCCGCATGGCCGGACCCTGCCCGCTTATGGTAACCAGATGCAATGATCTTGCCGTTGCGAACAATGACCGCCCCTACGGCCGGGTTGGGCGACGTTCGCCCCAGGCCCTTTCTGGCCTGGCGCAGGGCCGCCCTCATAAATTTCTCGTCTGACACACGCAATGACAATGAAGCTCTTATGCCGTTTTCAGGGTTTTTGAGGGTTTTGCAAAAGCACGTGACTTTTCTTTGGGAATTAGCAATGTGATGCGCACAATGGGAATACCTGTAGAAGGGATGAAACCTGGTCGCAAGTATGATGCTTCGAGCGCGCAGAGGGACATTCTGTACATTTTGAAGAAATGATATCTAGGATTTTTCCCTTTCCCTTCTGGATTTGAGTATCTCTTCCAGTTCCGCCATGAATTCATTGATATCTTTAAATTGCCTATAGACAGAGGCAAACCGGACGTAGGCCACCTCATCCCATTCCTTTAACTGCTTTATGACCCTCTCCCCGATGTCTTTGCTATCAATCTCTTTGTGTCCGATTTCCTGGAAGTAGAGCTCCAGGGAGTCAACGAACTCCTCAATTTGGTTAATGCTAATGGGCAACTTCTGGCATGCCTTCTTCATCCCCCCTATAATCTTTTCCCGATTAAAAGGCTCCCGCCTCGCATCTTTCTTGATCACCATCGGGAGCACTTCTTCAAGCTTTTCATAGGTTGTAAACCGTCTCTCGCATGCGATACATTCCCGCCGTCTCCTGATCATCCTGCCATCTTTGCTCAATCGGGAGTCTATGACCTTATTATCTATCTTAGAACAGTATGGGCATTTCATAAGCGCAACCTCATGACCTCAAGACCAGCTTCAGCGAACATCTGGTCGGAGAGTGGATCATTGTACCCCTCCTCGTGATATATCCTCTTAATCCCTGCGTTGATAATCATCTTGGAACAGATCACGCAGGGCTTGTTCGTACAGTAAAGGGTTGCGCCTTTTATGGCAATACCATGGTAGGCAGCCTGAATAATTACATTTTGTTCCGCATGGAGCCCACGGCAGAGTTCATGCCTAGTTCCAGACGGAATGGAAGAATCCTCCCTCAAGCAGCCCACTTCAGCGCAATGTTTCAGGCCTGCCGGTGCCCCATTATAACCCGTAGCCAGAATCCTTTTGTCCTTCACCAGGATGGCACCCACACCCCTTCGGAGGCAGGTGGTTCTCCTGGCCACCATCTTGGTTATCGCCATAAAATACTCAGGCCAGGAAGGCCTTGATGAATCGACGCCTTCTTTCTCTCTCTCTGAATGTAATATAACCTTTTCGCTCATGCTATCAGTTAAGTGACTAAGGTGAACTAAAATGAACTAAAGTGCCTAAAGTTATAGCCATAAAACGAATCAGTAAAGCTCTCCGACTAACGGAACCGGCTTTCATTACACCCGCCAAAAATGTGAAGTAAGGGTTCGCCCTTTTTCGAGAGGCCATATCTCAAAAAGATTCCACCGGGCATCGCCTTGCCCCTCACTATATAGATGTGGCTTTGCCTCCGGCCAGTAGGGCCTACGGCCCGGAGGGAGAAAAGGGGCGCGACCTCACGAGGCACAACCCAATTCCTTTGCCAAGCCGTATATGAATAATCATTTCATGAGCAAAGGATAACTGTAACCCCAGCACAGCTGCCGGGTTTTGAAAATGACTAACATGGACTAAAGTGCCCAGAGTTAGGGACTAAGGTGTTCATAAATTGGAAACCGGGCGCAGAGTTCACCCACCGCCGATCGCGTATCTTGCAATTGATTTTCACTTGTGGGATTTTCTAACACCCGCTTGATCAGTTCGGCAATAAGCTTCATCTCCGGCTCTTTCATGCCCCGTGTAGTAACCGCTGGCGTGCCTATCCTCAAACCGCTAGTCACCTTGGGGCCGCGCTTGTCAAAGGGAACGGTGTTCTTGTTCACAGCAATGCCTGCCTTACCAAGGACACTCTCAGCTTTAAGCCCCGTTATTCCCCTTGAGGTCAAATTCATGAGAATTAAATGATTATCGGTACCGCCCGATACCAGATTGAAACCATATCCTTTCAGTTCCCCGGCCAATACCCTGGCATTGGTCACCACCTGCTGTTGATAATCCCTAAATTCCCGCCTTAAGGCCTCTCCAAAAGATACTGCCTTTGCGGCTATGATATGCATAAGAGGCCCACCCTGAATACCGGGGAAAATACCCCTATCCACGGTCTGGCCATATTGCTCCTCGGTCAATATGAGACCACCCCTTGGGCCCCTGAGGGTCTTATGGGTTGTGGAGGTTATGAACGCTGCACAACCCACCGGAGAAGGATGTAGATTGGCAGCCACCAGCCCTGCAATGTGTGCCATGTCAGCCATCAAATAGGCGCCAACCCCACCGGCAATCTCCTTGAACCGATGAAAGTCTATGATTCTGGGATATGCACTTGCTCCCGCAATAACCAGCTTAGGTTTGTGGCGTTCAGCCAGTTCACTGACCTGGTCATAGTCTATGAGCTGGGTTTTCGGGTCCACGCCATATGAAACGGCCTTGTATAGCATCCCTGAAAAACTGACAGGGCTGCCATGGGTCAAATGCCCGCCATGATAGAGATCCATACCCAGAATGGTATCTCCAGGCTTTAAAAAGGAGAGGTAGATGGCCATGTTAGCCTGGGAGCCTGAATGGGGCTGCACATTCACATATTCTGCTCCAAATAGCTTTTTTGCCCTGTCAATGGCCAGTTTTTCCACAATGTCCACATATTCACAGCCACCGTAATACCTTTTGTCCGGATATCCTTCCGCATACTTGTTGGTCATCACATTGGCCTGAGCCTCGATAACAGCACGCGAAGCATAATTTTCCGAGGCTATCATGACCAGAGTGTGTTTTTCCCGATCAATCTCCGCGCGAATGGCCTCCGCCACTTCCGAATCCAGTCTTTGCAGGTCTACCTTCAAGCCAACTCCCTCAGCAATGGGCCTAAGCAGCCCTGATGAGAGTTTCAGATCCACCTTTTGTCGAGACAGTGTCGCAATTCGACAAAGCCGTCATTCCGGGCGAGACCCGGAATCCAGGAAAATCACGGAAAATGAGATCATTCTGGATCCCGGCTCGCGTCCCGCTCCTCGGGACTTGGCCGGGATGACGAATCGCAACACAGCCCCGTAAGGAGGGGTGAAAAATGACAGGGCCGGTTCATGCTTGAGACAGCTCCCATTGGGACCAAAGAGAAAGACCTACGACCTTCAGACAACTCTGGATCGCTTTTTATGGCTCAAAAGCCTTAAAAAGCAAAGAGGCATTGGTGCCTCCAAACCCGAATGAGTTGGACAAGGCTGTTCGCACCTCGGCCTTTCTGGCCTCATTAGGAACATAATCCAGGTCGCATGCGGGGTCAGGCGTCTCATAGTTTATGGTGGGAGGCATCGTGCCACGCTTCAGGGTCAGAACCGTATATACGGCCTCAATTCCCCCTGCTCCGCCAAGGAGATGACCAGTCATGGATTTGGTGGAGCTAATGGCCAGTTTGTAGGCGTGCTCTCCAAAGACAGCCTTCACGGCCTTGTTCTCTGATTCGTCATTGAGCTTTGTGGATGTCCCATGCGCATTGATATAATCAATGTCTTCAGGCTTAAGCCCCGCATCCTTTATGGCCATGGACATGCAGCTGATGGCTCCCCCACCATCAGGTTCAGGTGCAGATACGTGGTAGGCATCCCCAGAGAGACCATAGCCGACCACCTCGGCATAAATCTCGGCTCCCCTCTCCAGCGCTTGATTCATTTCTTCAAGGATTAATATCCCTGCGCCCTCCCCCATGACAAACCCATCCCTATCCAGATCAAAAGGACGGGAGGCCTTCTCAGGTTCATCATTCCGCGTGGAGAGGGCCCGCATCGAGCAGAAACCACCCAGGGCCAAGGGGGTCACCACCGCCTCCGAACCCCCTGTAATCATGGCGTCAGCAGTCCCTTCACGGATCTGCTTGAAGGACTCCCCGACCGCGTGGCAGCTGGCTGCACAGGCAGTCTCTATGGAAATGTTGGGACCCTTCGCCCCATACTCGATGGCAATCTGTCCGGGTGCCATATTGGCGATCATGCCGGGAATAAAAAAGGGACTGATGCGACGAGGCCCTTTTTCTAAGAGGACCTTGTGAAAGTGCTCAAGCATTGCGAGGCCACCTAGGCCGGATCCGGTTATACAGCCAACCCGATCTCTATTGTTAGAATCAATTTTCAATCCAGAGTCTTCCATGGCCATCCTTGCCGATGCAACGGCGTAGTGGACAAAAATGTCAAATCTTCTCACCTGCTGCTTGTCCATGAAGTCTTCAGACTTGAAATCCAGAACTTCACCGGCGATTTGGGCGGAAAATTCAGATGCATCAAACTTGGTTATGGGGCCTATGCCAGATTTACCGGCGCACACCATCTCCCAGTTTTTCTCAATACC
>JASFIT010000006.1:0-28880 GCA_050122535.1 Desulfobacteraceae bacterium
CAAATGTAACCTTCAGTAAAATTGAATTTGCTTCGACCATCGCTTATGGCAAGAAATCTACACTTTTGCCATTTCAAATCTGCCCACAATATATTGTAACGCGTCTATCCCGATCTTGATTGACCCAGACCACATTTTCCAGTACTAATTCTCTAATCGAGTTTATTTGTCCTCAGCTCTCTAACCCCAATGCAGGCCTGCAAATGGAGAAACTCTTCAAAATGTGCCCACTTTGCTCCTAACGGGACGCGATTCTGTTGGGAGCTAAAATATAATTCCAATTTCTATTCTAAAAAACAATAGAGATTCTTGGCGAGAGGGGTACAGGCAATGGGTATTATTAACCGATTAATATACCAACTTGTGTTCTTTCTTTTCATTTTGATATTGGGATGCCATGAGATAGCAGTTAGGGGCATTCAGGAAGAACCCATCTCAAAGCCACCAACAAGGCCAGCAAAAGAAAACCCAATCCTGGGACCACAATCACAGCAGGCATTAGGAGCACAGAGTGTTCTCATCATCGCTGTCCGTTTTCCGGATGTACAACCAAGGTTATCTCTGAGGCAAATTCGAAAAAGGGCTGTCGAGGATCTTGACCGGTATGTTAGGGAGCAATCGTATGGGTTGACATGGATGAAGGCTGACTTCAGGGGCTGGATTAGGCTTCCTGACGCGATTTCAGAATATAGAGTTAGTGCTAGTATTGATGAAATTAAATATCAAAAATCGAGAATCAGAAAGTTAATTAAAGATACCATGACGGCTATTGAGGAAAAAGTAAATTTCGATAATTATCAACATATGTTTATCATACCGGGGGCTGGGGTTAGATCTGAAAAAGGCTATGGTACGAATTGTTATAATGCCAACCCAGGCATGCTAGCTAGGGGTACAAAACCCGATCGCCAATATGAAACGTTTGAGTCAAAAGGGGGTAAATTGTTCAGCGGTGGTGTCTTTGTTGGAATTGAAATTGCCCATCTGGGTATGTACGCACATGATTTTTTTCACGCACTTGGGGGGATTTATAAAGGTAGAGTACTTGTTCCATGACTTTACTCTCATAGGCGTCAGGCTGACGCTGCTCGGTTTGTGTTAAGGAAGGGAACGAGGTCTGAGCCAGGTAAAGCGTTTAGTATTTTCGCCATTTACGTTGGTCCATGGGACATTATGTCTCAACATTATTACAAGAGAAGAGAACCACCTGTAGGAATAAGTTCCTTTACGAAAATCAGATTAGGCTGGATATCCTCCAATCAAGTTGTTTTGATTCATCCTGGCAATACAGGTTATGCGTTTCTATCGCCTCTATCTAGAAAAGGCGATACTCTTGTAGTGAAGATCCCTTTGGAACAGGGGCGTTATTATCTGATAGAAAACCGGCAGCCCATAGGGTATGACCGAAAATTGCCTGATTCTGGAATCCTCATCCTAAAGGTCGATCCTCAATTATTAGTTGGTTCTGGTCCTGTAAGAATTATGGATGCTGATCAGGAATCCCCTCATTTCTCTCATGCTACATTTAGACCAGATCGAAGGAATCGAAATATATTCATTGATAAGGAAGGCAATGTGGCCATTATCCCCCTTTGGTCCGAAAGTGGGAATCAGGGTGTGCTCGTCACGACTCCCGAAAAAAGCGCTGATGCGTTGAAAGCAGCGTTAATGATAGAGAAATTGAGAGAGCGTTTTCCTAAATCCAAAGGTGAAAAAGAGAAGCTGCTCATAGAGGATTGTATCGCAACCTTTAAGCGATTTGATTTCAAAAGAAGCTATCAAATTGCACAGCAAGCATTTTAGAAGAGGCTTTAGCATCAGGTTATGATGAACGGTCGAGTCAAGCTGAAAAATTATGGCAGGGTTATCACGGCCCTGCTTTTTTCTTTGAAATGTCCATATATTGTATGTGCCACTTAAGGGGCGAAGCTTTCGATTTCTGCTTCTATAAATCTAAACCCTGGAGCACCCCGAAAAAGGCAAGGTTAGCATTTGTAACCTTCAGTTTTTGAGAATCGTGCACTATGGCAATAAACCTGCATTTATGGACAGTGTGAAGCGACCCCAACATCTTGCGGCCATGCCCTCCCGCCTTTTCAAGGAGCACCAGTAGGTAGACTTCCCACTCCCACTTTCCGTTGGCCAACAACGTGAAATACTCATGCTTGCCGTTAGAAAATAAGGATTTCTAATACCTCCTCCTAGAGATCTAATAACAAAGTATTAATTACCTTTTCCGAGTATTAGAGAAAAATCATACTTTCCCCCGATTGGTTTTTTTGATGATGCGAGCTAAAATCCAGTTAAACTTATAACAAATTTGTTTTGACGTCCGGGTTACTTGCGAAGAGGTATCCAATAAGATGTAGGAGGTGTGAATTTTGGCTACTTCATCTAAGAGGCGCAAATCTCCCAGAACCACAGCCAAATGGCCGATTACTATAATTACCAATGACAGCATCATAGCGGGAGAATCAAGGAGTATCACCGCAAATGGTATATTCACCCATTGTAAGGAACAATTACAGGAGAATGAAACGTATCGGATGATCATTGGGCTCCCCAAAAAGCGTTATTTGTCGGTCAAGGGAAAGTTGATATGGTCTAATCTGAATGGCATTGACCCCAATGGTACCTTTTCTGATATGGGCTTTTCTTTTATGAAAATCTATGGAGAAGACCGGCATCTTCTTAAGAATGCTGTTTCAACTGATCTTGCATAGGGTATTAAAATTGTAGAAAGGGGAATGCGTATGAGCAAACTCTGTATCATGAGCGGAAAAGATGAACCTCGGTTCTTAGAATTAAATCACGGAATCACCTATCTCGGGCGGTCGGCTATTAATGATGTTCAAATCAAGGACAAATATGTTTCTCGCGAACATTTGCTACTGCGAAAACTAGGGAATAAATATCTAGTTAGGGATCTTGGGAGCAAAAACGGCACCTTTGTTAATGGCAATCAGATACGCTCTGGTACTGAGGTTGAAATAAAGGAAGGCGTTTCCATTGTCATCGGTATGAGCGTGATCTCTCTAGGCGAAGGGGGTTCAGATCAAGTGTTGGCTCTTATCGATTCTATCATCCCTTCCCAGGAGCACAGGGTCCCGGAAACAATCCTTCCGCAAAAAACCATATATCCTGAGAAACATAAACCGAACAATCTAGGATCAAATCTCACGCTCGGGATCTGGCGTTCTTCCAATATTCAGTTTTCAAAGAGCACTAGAACTGCTTAATCAAAGAGCAATAGGGAGGGACACAAATGTCTTTTTTTAACCGGAAAAAAATCAGAGATAGGAGATCAGGAAAAGACCCCAGAAAGTCGAATTCTAGATCTAAAAGCGGCATTGACCGAAGAACTGGGAAGGATAGACGATTGAGTTTATATGACCGTTTGCCCGAAAACCAGAGAAACACCGTAGAAATTATTATAAAGCATTTGGAGAGGCAAGCCGGGTAAAGAGAACGAAGATCAATCATCAGAGCCAAAGACAGGGGCGTTACGGCCCTGTTTCTTCTTTATGGAATCTCAATATATTGCGTATGGTAATTCCCGCCTCAGACGATCGCCTGCTATAAGCCTACAAATTTAACACTAGCCAAATATTAAAGAAATAGGGAATCTGCAATCCTGCGACTGCCCCATCTGATAAATAGAGGCGAGGGCCTCTTAGTTGGGCGCCGTTAATATATTAAAGCGCGGGGTCCGAATTTGCATTAATTCCTTGATTCCTGGTATTTTGATTGACCTTATACAAGTTGGACTCTATTCTGTTCCAGAATAAGATTTGGGCCGTGCCGCCTCAGGGCGTTTTGCTGGAGTGATCCATATGGAACTGATCATACCCACATTCGAATCTGTTGCCCTTTTGCTCGGTCTTGGGATGCTGGGCTTTTGGATGCTTAGCAGAAGAATTCTCTTTGGTGAGGCAATAGGTTTTCTTTCCACCCTGGCGCTGGATATTGCCTTGCCATGTCTTGTCTTTGTAAATATTGTCTTGCAGTTTCAACCGGAGGACTTCCCGGGGTGGTGGCAACTTCCATTATGGTGGTTGGGTTTTACGGTGTTTACGGGTTCAATGACCGGTCTATCCATGCTCGCGGCCAAAACGGGATTACGTCGTGAGTTTGGGATCACTTTGTTTTTTCAGAATGGCCTCTTTTTCCCGCTTGCTATCCTGACCGGCATGTATGGAAGCGACTCACCATACATCGTCCACCTATTTTTCTTCATGCTTTTATTCCCAACGCTCTTTTTTAGTGCCAGCCATTTTTTCTTCGGCAGCCAAGTTAAGAAACTTGATTGGGCAAAAATAGTGAATCGAGTGCTTATCGCCACTATACTCGCTACGGTGATCCGACTCACAGGAGTGCATCACTACGTGCCAGGTTTTCTTATAGTGGGCCTCAAAATGATTGGCAATATGGCCTTGCCAGTTCTCATGATCATCCTGGGTGGAAATATTTATATTGATTTCCAGAATAAAGGGAACCTTTATGTGGGGGAAATCACAAAATTTCTTATTGTTAAGAATGTCCTATTCCCCCTGGCCTGCCTTTTTTTGCTTCTTTTGGTTCGACCACCTTACCATATTGCCTTGCTGATGATTTTGCAGAGTGCTGTACCCCCCATTACTGCGGTGCCTCTCTTTGTGGAACGATTCGGAGGAAATCGAAATCTTGTAAATCAGTTCGTGTTCACCAGTTTCATTTTGTCTCTCATCACAATACCTTTCGCCATATATCTTTTTGGATGTTTTTTTGCCTAACAGTAGATTGAGTCTTTGCTGCCATTTGAAAATGCCCCTCAACCGTATTCAATTCAGACAGGATATTATTATCGTATATTAAAGATTGACAAACCCCTCGGTCTCCTTCTATCTATTATTCGTTTATAGATTTTGTTGAGATACATCATGTGCTTACTCCTTTTAGCCATTCAAAAACACCCGGATTACAAACTTGTCCTGGCAGCCAACCGGGATGAATACTACGATCGACCGACAGCTCCAGCCGCATTCTGGAATGAAGCGCCTCATCTGCTTGCAGGCAAGGATTTACGGGCAGGAGGAACGTGGCTCGGTATCACCAAACAAGGGAGAATCGCCGCGATCACCAACTACAGAGATCCAGCTTCAATTAAGACCAACGCCCCTTCCCGTGGAAAGCTGGTCAGCGGCTTCTTACTTGGCCAAGAAAGCCCAGCGCATTTTCTTAAGAGGCTGTCCCAAGACAAAGATCGCTATAACGGGTTCAATCTCATTATTGGTGAGAATGATCAGCTTTACTGGTTTTCAAACCGTGGTGATGGAACCCACAAGCTTTCGCCCGGCATCTACGGCCTAAGCAATCGTCTGCTGGACACCCCTTGGCCAAAGCTCACCCGAAGCAAGGATGCCCTGGCACGTCTTATTTCAAATCAAAAAAACCCCTCTCAAGACGCGTTATTCCAGATGCTCCTAGATCGCACCTTAGCCGATGATGACCAACTTCCAGATACAGGGGTCGGCGTTGAGTGGGAACGAATCCTCTCTCCCGTCTTCATTACAAGCCCCACTTATGGGACACGATCTTCCACACTGATCTTTATTGATCGGCAAAATCGTGTAACCTTCACCGAAAAAACTTTCAATGCTGACCCGGAACACGCCACTTCCGTAGCATACGAATTCCAGATTCAATCCTGATCTCTTATTCCTTCCCATTTTTGTGCACTGACGCGCAAATGTGGCCAGAAACAGGCAAGGGATTGACCTGATCTCATTGATGCTTATTTTTTAAGGCAGAACCCCTATCGGCGCTCATTTTGCGATACTTTGAGAACGGTTTGAAAAGGAATTCTGTTTCGAGTGTTTGCTGAAAGGAGGGAAAGATGGAGATGATGGAACTGGAAGGAATACGAAAGGATCATGAACTGACCAATGCGATTGACTGGGACATGACGCCTGAGGAAGCCGTTACCCTCTATTTAGAGTGGGGAAACAACTGGACCCACGGAAAGATGGTAAAGTCAAAGAATGACGTATCTCACTATTTTGTGGTGAACACCTGGGACGAACCTCCCAAGATCTACCTCATACGCCGCAACTCAGAAGAGGCGGTTGAGCTGGCCATCATAGATATGCCTGAGGACCTGAGAAATCGCTTTTTGGAATCCGTAGCCCACAACAAAGGGGTTTACGCCATCAACGAAGAAGTGAGGGCCTGGCTGGAACAAGAGCTTTATGGCGATGTGACAACCCAGCATTGACCAGGCATCCTTGCCCGTCCGATTATTCATAACGCAGGGCTTCGATGGGATCCAGACGTGCTGCCTTGCGAGCCGGATAATAGCCGAAGAACACACCTACCGCCGCGGCAAAACCGAATGCGAGGATCAACGAATTGATTTCTACAATCATGGGCCATTCGCCGAATCTGCTGAAAGCCACCGCCCCTCCCATGCCTAACGCGATCCCAATGAAACCGCCAATGAGCGATAGGGCCACTGCCTCGATAAGGAATTGGGTGAGAATATCTCGGCTTTTGGCACCGATGGCCATTCGGAGTCCGATCTCCCGGGTCCGCTCAGTGACTGAAACCAGCATGATATTCATGATGCCGATGCCACCTACAACAAGGGACACGCACGCCACGGCGGCGAGCAGCAGTGCCATTGCTCGGGAAGACTCAGCGCGGGCCTCTAGGAATTCAGACAGGTTTCGGGTAAAAAAGTCATCCTCCTGCCCGGGCCGCAAGCGGTGCCGCTGACGCAAAAGCTTTTTCACCTCCGTCTCTACCTGAGAGACAAGTTCTGCTTCTGTAACCTTCACGAAGATGGCTCCCACTGTCTTTCCGCCAAGATAACGACCTCCCAGGACCCTCATCTTTGCTGTGGAAAGGGGAATGAAAACGGTGTCATCCTGGTCCCTGCCCATGAGCGTCTGACCCTTTCCTTTGAGCACCCCAATCACCTTAAAAAGCACCCGGTTAATGCGGATGATCTGCCCCAAGGGATTCTCCCCCTGAAAAAGATTCTGAATGACAGTTTGGCCCAGAAGGGCCACCTTGGCTGCGCCTTTCACCTCTTGAGTGGTAAACCCCCGTCCGGTGAGGATGTGCCATTCGCGTGCCCTCAGGTATTCAGGCGTAACCCCGTAGACAAGAGTGGACCAGTTGAGATTGCCAAAGACCACCTGGCCAGGGCCTCGAACAGATGGTGCCACAACGTCCACGTGGTCTATTTCGCGCTGGATGGCCTCGGCATCATCCGTTGTGATGGTAGGGGTGGTACCCGCCCCGAGACGGGCCCCGCCTGCCGTGCCGGTCCCAGGGAGCACCATAAGGAGATTCGAACCCAGGCTGCTTATGAGCTCGTCCACGCGCGCTTCGGCGCCCGCCCCCACCGAGACCATGATAATAACAGCAGCCACGCCAATAATGATGCCAAGGGTAGTCAACACGCTGCGAAGAACATTAACGCGAAGGGCTCTGAGCGCAGATTGAAGGGAATCTAAATAGTCCAACAGGAATCCTCCTGCTCCACAGGCATCTCGGTGAGCAGTTTTTCCGCGTCACTGGGACTCTCCACCTTCTCGTCACTGATAACGCATCCGTCGCGGAACCGGAGGATGCGTTTTGCAAATCGGATGATTTCTGGTTCGTGGGTTACGAGTACAATGGTCATGCCGTCTCGATTCAACTTCTGGAAAAGCGCCATGATCTCTATGCCCGTGCGGGTGTCAAGCGCCCCTGTGGGCTCATCAGCGAGAATGAGGTCTGGATTATTCACAATTGCTCGGGCAATGGCTACCCGCTGTTGCTGTCCGCCCGAAAGCTGTGAGGGTTGGTGGTGGGTGCGGTCTGAAAGGCCCAAAGCGGCCAGCACGCCTTCTGTCTTACTCCGGCGCTCGCTACGAGGGGTATGGCCGTATATAAGCGCCAGCCCCACGTTCTCAGTGGCCGTGGCACGGGCTAGCAGATTAAAGGCCTGAAACACAAAGCCAATTTTGCGGTTTCTCGTACCCGCAAGTTGGTCACGCGTGAGGGAGGAGACATCCTCCCCGTCCAGAAAGTACCGACCCGATGTGGGCCTGTCTAGACATCCGAGGAGGTGCAACAGAGTGGACTTGCCTGAGCCGGACGGTCCCATAACGGCCACGAACTCCCCATGCTTTATCTCCACGGAAACGCCGCGCAGTGCGTGCACGGCCTGTGAACCCATTTCATAGTCCTTGACCAGGTCTTCTGTTTTGACGAGAAAACGAGCCATCCTAGAACCCGAACCGTCGCCGACTCTGTTTAGAGGACTTCTTCGCGGGGTTCGATGTACCCACAATCACCTGCTGACCGACCTGCAGATCTCCCCGGACAATCTCTGTGAAGCTGCCGTCGGTGATACCGATCATGATATTTACAGGCGTGGGTTTTCCATCGTCGCCCAATACCCAGACGCGTCCTTGTGTCACCTGGTTGACCGCCCTGCCCTCCACGAATTGGCGGTACTTTACGCGCTGTTCTGGTGTGAGCATTTGAAGGAGGGGACCACGGTTGCGCGCACGAATGCGCTGGATTACGGCTCGGATCTCATCAGGGCTTGCTCCTTGTTGACGCATCCCTATGATCTGTTCGCGGGCCTTGTCAAACATAGCCTTGAGCTGTTTCTGCTGATCTTCATCCAGTTGGAGCGCCTCGGTGAGTTGTCTGATTCGCTTCTCTGCCTGCTGCGGTCCGCGGCCAGCTGGCCTGCCTGCAGCGACCGCACCTTTCGATTCATCCGCTCCAACACCAGAAGGACTAAAACGGAGTGCCGCATTGGCGACCTTGAGGGTCTCCGCTCGCTCGTTCACCACGATCTGGACGTTGGCGGTCATCCCGGGCAGCAAGCGTAGATCAGGGTTGTCTGCGGAGACCACGACGGTGTATGTCACCACGTTCTGCACGGTCTGCGGTGCCTTTCGGATCTGCTTTACAAAGCCTTTGAATTCCTTTCCAGGGAAGGAGTCCACGGTGAATGTGACCCGCTGTCCCTCCCGGATGCGTCCGATATCTGCCTCGTCCACATTGGTGTCCACCTGCATCTTGCGCAGGTCCTGGGCAATGGTAAAGAGCGTGGGCGCCTGGAGGCTCGCCGCTACAGTTTGTCCCACATCCACACTCCGCTCGACCACCACGCCATCCACCGGTGAGCGGATGACCGTGTGTTCCAGGTCCACCCTGCTCTGATGCAGCGCAGCCTCTCGTTGTTGCACTTGAGCAAGGGCGTGTTCCACCTGCGCTTTTGCCATTTTCAGCGTAGCCCTGCGTGAGCTGACCAGGGAGCCCTGGGCCTCTTCCTGCGCTTTTGCCGCGCTCAGTTGAGCAACAGCCTGGTCATAAATTGCAACAGCCTTGTCTATATCGCTCTCTGAGATGATTTTACTTTTATGAAGGGTTTTCTTACGATTGAGATCGCGCTCGGCATCCTCCACAGCCACACGCGCCTTTTCCGTTTGGGCCTTGGCTGCGTCCAATGCTGAACGGGCGTTCTGAAGCTCTGCTTTGGACCGTTCCACGGCAGCACGCTGCATAGACACATTGGATTTGGACACGGCAAGCTCGGCCTCTGCCTGCTGCACGCGCGCCTGGAAATTCTCAGGGTCGATCCGGGCGATAACCTGGTCTTCGCGAACCTTTGAATTGAAGTCCGCCAAAAGCTCCATGATCTGGCCTGAAACCTGGGATCCCACTTGCACTGTAATCACCGCGTTGAGCGTACCCGTGGACGAGACCGTACTGATGATGGGACCGCGTTCAATACGGGCTAAGCGGAAGGTTGCGCTGTCGTCATCACTGCCTGAGAAGAGATATATCGCTACCGCCCCGATGGCGATAAGGGCCAAAATTACAAAAACCAGGACGCTGCGCACTGCACCAGATTGTCTCATTTTCAGACACCCGCGAAAGATCTTATATTCACTGTCTTTTCGAGAAAGAGTATAGGGACAAAGAATCTATTGAGTCAATACAAAAATCTTTTGCAATATAAGAGGTTTAAGTTTAACACCACCTGGCAGACCAAATAGGTGACCCTGTAGGTATGATGCTTGAAACCTGAGGGTATAGCTGTTATACCCAAATCAGGCGTACTTCAATACGCGTATGGAAAAAGGAGGAGAAGAAAATCATGACACTTATGACAAAAGATCAATATATCTCAAGTCTAAGTGAACTTGAGCATCGGGTTTTTGTTCGGGGAGAACAGATCGCGAGTGTGGCGGATCATTCCATATCCAGGCCGCCGGCCATGGCCATGGCTGAGACCTATTACCAGGCAGAACAGGCAGAAATGCAATCGCTGTTCACGGCTGAGTCGCATCTCACCGGTGAGACGGTAAACCGCTTTACCCATGTACAGCACAGCGTGGATGATCTGATCAAGAAGATCCTCATGCTCAGGGAGATGGGGAGACGAACGGCCAGCTGTTTTCAGCGTTGTGCGGGTTTGGACTGCATCAATTCTGTCTATGCCATCACATATGACATGGATCAGGCGTTTGGCACGCATTATCAGGAGCGCTTTATTGATTTCCTCAAGTATGTTCAGAGCAATGATCTCGTGACCGCGGCTTGCATGACAGATCCCAAAGGGGACCGAAGCCTATCGCCATCAAAACAGGAGGACAAGGATCAATATGTGCACATTGTGGAAGAGAAGAAAGACGGCATTGTGGTCCGAGGCGCAAAGCTCCATATAACGGGTGCCGTGAATTCGCACGAGTTGCTCGTCGTTCCCACAAGGGCCCTCAAAGAAGAAGACAAGAATTATGCGGTTTCCTTTGCCGTGCCGGCGGAGACGGAGGGAGTCACGTTTGTGTACGGGCGTCAACCCTCTGATACCAGGAGACTCGAAGAGCGCCGGCCGGATGTGGGTAATCTGTATTATGGGGGTTGTGAGTCCATGGTGGTCTTTGATGACGTCTTTGTGCCAGAGGAGCGGGTATTCATGAAAGGGGAATACCCTGTGACAGGTCGACTCGTGGAGCTTTTTGCCGCCCACCATCGGGCCAGCTACGGGGGTTGCAAAGTGGGTGTTGGGGATGTACTGATCGGTGCAACCGCGGCCATCGCCGAAGTCCAGGGCACTGAAACGGCCTCCCATTGCAAAGACAAACTGGCAGAGATGATCCACTTGAACGAGACCCTCCACGCGGCGGCATTGGCAAGCGCTGTCAAAGGCGTTCAGACACCCAGCGGTGCCTATGCGGTGGATCCCCTTCTGGCCAATGTATGCAAATTGAACGTGACCCGCTTTCCTTTTGAAATATCCCGATTGGCACAGGATATTGCCGGGGGCATTCTGGTGACCATGCCTTCGCTGGAGGACCAAGAAAATCCGGACGTGGGGCCCTACGTGAGGAAGTATCTGGTGGGGAAATCAGGGGTAAGCGGAGAAAACCGTATGCGCCTGTTACGGCTCGTGGAGAACATCACGTTGGGTACGGGCGCGGTCTCCTATCTGACAGAATCTATCCACGGGGCAGGGTCCCCGCAGGCCCAAAAAATCATGATCCCTCGATTCTGTGACATTGAAGCAGCCAAATCCTATGCCTACCAGCTCTGCGGCATCGAAGATCAGCATTGAGCATCTCGGAGTCATCCCCAGGAGGCTTTGATAGTGATAGGGACGTCCATAAGCATATAAATAACTTTATATCAAGAGAGTTACTTACTTAATTATGGACGTCTCTCTCTCACCTCATGTGCCGGTCGAGTTTTCCCGTTACCAAAATCTGCAGGAGGAATCAATGAAATCTCCAGTCAAGAAATTGGTTCTCATACTAGCTCTGCTTGGATCCCTTTTTTCATTTGCCCACTCTCAGGTAAGAGAATCTAATGAAGATAAGCAGATTCAATTAATGGAGCAAGCCATTAAGGAGGATCCGGCCCTCGCATCTATATTCAGATTTTTTGGCGATCCATATGAGTTGTTAGCACGCTTTAATGAAGGAAGAAGGAAGGCGGAAGAAAAATGGCAAAAGAAGCAGTCAACCATACGGAAGATCAAAAATTTAGGTACGACCAAAACACTTGAAATTTTACCCCTAATCGATTGGTATACGCGTGATGAAAGTCTCAAAGGGGAAGCAGGCGTTTCATACCTTATTAAGACTGACCAATCCAACATATTATTTGACGTGGGTCGTAATAGATATCAGACCGATCCATCTCCACTTCTACACAATATGAAACAATTAGGCGTTACCTTAGATGACTTCGATACGCTTGTCATTTCCCACAATCATGGTGATCATATTGGCGGAAGGATTTGGCGGTATCAGAATACCTTTTCTTTAACGAGCCATCAAATTAACCTAGGAAAGAAGAGAATCTACACTCCCCTTCCGATGACTTATCCTGGACTTAATCCTATATACGCTGAGAATCCTATGATCCTTTCAAAGGGGGTTGCAACTATCGGGGTGATATCGAATCATATGTTCTTCCTCGGTCTGACGCCGGAGCAGGCGTTAGCGGTCAATGTAGATGACAGAGGGATTGTCCTTATTGTGGGTTGCGGGCATCAGACTTTGTCAAAAATATTAGAACGTGCTGAAGCATTATTTGATGAACCCATTTACGGTCTAATTGGCGGTCTTCATTATCCTGTTACGGATTCAAGGGCGATGACCATGACTGGGATAAAACTACAGATGTATATTGGCACAGGCAAAGTACCTTGGAAACGTGTTACAATGGAGGAAGTGCAAAAAAATATCGACTTACTGAAGAAAAAAAATCCTGGTGTTGTGGGGCTTTCGCCGCACGACAGCTGCGATGCCAGCCTCGCGGCATTTCGTCAAGCCTTTCCAGGAATCTATAAAGAAATCAAAGTTGGAGAAAACATCGTAGTGGGTAAGCATAGATAAGCATCCGTTATTTTGCATACTCAGCCTTATGCAGCGGCAAAAACCCAACTTTGTTGTTCACGGAATCACCTCCGCAAATACGAAAGCCTCTGAAAGGATATAAAAATCCATCAGAGGCTTTGCTCATTCAGCCTTCTGGCAAATTCTCCCATAACCTTCTCCAGAAGGTTAAGAATCAGGAATGTGGCAAAAATGCCACATAACACTCTGGGCTGGGATGAAGCCGGCAGCCCAACTATCCATGCAAGTATTTGATTTTTATGGCTTATTGCTCGCCAACATCTTTGGTGGTATGCATATTGCTTCGATAGTCCTTAAAAGATCGATTTCGACGAGGGCAGAGATGGGTAAAGACCCAGCCAAAGATGGCCCAATGGCGTCAAGGAGGGGGAAGCTTTTAACAGATGGAAGAAGGAGAATGGAATGAGGAACAACCTTATCAACTTTTCATTGTTTTTAATGATCGTATTTTTGGTCATAGCATTATCCTCTAAGATATGATTCTGTACCGTGATAAAGGGATCGGCAGTTTGATTCTAAAGCGAGTTAATAAGCCGTTCACCGGTCCCAAATCACTTGGCAAGATGCAATATGGGGAAGATACACGTCTTACCAAAAGATGCCGAGAGCGGGCAGCCCTGTTTGCCCAACGAGTTACTGCCTCTCTATTACATGTCCGATCATTCTGTGATGGGGATTCTGGTCAGAGAATTCAAGGAGGCCACGCTGATCCTTGAAAAGCAGAAATGGCCTCTAACCAAAACGGCTGCCAGTATAGAGGTCTTCTTTGACAATGCTGCTCACATGGAGGAGATATTTCGGGTATTCGAGAAATTTGGTTTAGATTTCGAAATAGCTGACATCCTGGATCAAGTCTATCAAGGGTGATAAACACCCATCTTGCCTGGATGGCGAGGTGGGGCATCTTTTGAACTATGCAATTTGAGACATGCAAAAGGCAGGACTCAGGCTGTAGAAGAGACCACCTTGAAGCCAGCCTCCTGGAGAGCACTGGCAATAGCTTCCACATCGCACTTTTCCAATCGAAAGAAATATGTGCGCCCTTCGCCAAGATCTTTTCCTGAAATCCCTACGCTTATGACCTCTCCCCCATTGCTTCTTATGAGCCCAGAGACACGCTCAAAGGCCTCGGGATCCTCCCCCAAAACCACATCTATTCTTGAGCTGGATTTCAGGAGACCCATCAATTCTATGAATGCCTCCACAAGGTCGGCCACGGTGATGATGCCCACAACTTGGCCATAAACATCCACGACAGGAAGGCCCCCTATCTTGTGGTAATATATGAGCTTGGCGGCATCCTCTATTTCTGTTTCTGGCGTGACGGTCAAGGGCTCAGTGATCATAACCCCCTCAATGGTGAGGTCCTCTATCAGAGAAGCCAGGAATACCTCTCGCAAGTCACTCTCTGTCACGAGCCCAATGAGTCTATGATTCTCCACCACAGGCAAGTGACGGATGGAATGCTCTCTCATCAGGTCCACACAATCTTGAACCTTCTGATCCAGCGTGACAACAATTGGGTTTTTGACCATCCATTCTTCAACTTTCATTTCTCACACCCCCAGGCACCTTACCTGATTAATGAATTTTATTCAAGGATTAGGGTCGGCCTCAGCCCTCATATTCCCGCTCTTATCCGAGCGTATCGGAGAGCCAAACCCATGGCCTTGATGGCACGCTCAGGATGACTGAACACCGGGAACCCCAAATCTTCTAGACGCTCTGCCGTGTCACGGACAAGCCGCCTGTTTGGCCCGTAAACCCAGCTCACAAGGGGTTTCTGGTCGTGGTCCTTTACTTCCTCATAGGCCTCAATATACGCATCTCTGTTCGTCCCGGTTGCGTCTGCCCACATGACATTAAATAGGATGTCCACATTCTCATCCGCCATGACCGATTTAAGGATCTTGGGGTAAAGGGGCAAGAAATCCTTGACCACCGGGGCCATTGGCCCCACATCCACGGGCATGGCGCCCAATCCCGGAAACATCCCATTGAGTATTTCGCTTGTTTTCGGCCTTAAACGGGTGACAGCCAGACCATATTTTGTCCCTTCGTCAGTAGCCAGCACTCCCACCCCACCCGTATAACTGATAATACCCAACCGATTCCCTCGTGGCAGGGGTTGCATAGCAAAGATTTTGGGCAACTCGAATAGCTCACTAAATTCTCCAAGACGTAAAACACCCCCTTGGCTGCAAGCCGCTTCAAAGATCTTATCATCAACCGCCATGGAGCCGGTGTGAGATTCTGACGCCTTTGCCCCCTCCTCTGTCCTTCCCGATTTCAAAATGAGAATGGGCTTTTGGGCGCTCACTCTTTTACAGATCTCAAGAAACCTTCGTCCGTCTCGGATGCTTTCCAGGTACATGCTGATTACTCTGGTTTTGGGATCCGCTTCCAGGTATTCCAGCATATCGCACTCGTCCAGATCGCATTTATTCCCAAAATCACAGATCTTGCTTACCCCAAAACCCAAGTCGGGATAAGGAAACGCCTGGGGGTTGCTCACACCTGATTGGGAACATATGGCGACCGAGCCCGCCTTGAGTTTATAGTATCCCGCTTCATACGGACACGGATTGAGCCCATTGGAGGTGTTCACAATGCCTGCGGTGTTGGGACCGATTAGCCGAATGCCCCGCGCCCGGGCAAATTCCACGATTTCATTTTGCAGACGGGCTCCCTCCTGGTCCCTTTCAGCAAAACCGTCAGACACTAAAATGACCGCCTTGATGCCGTTCTGCGCACAGTCATCCAACACCCGGGGAACGGCTCGCGCATTGATCATGATAAGGGCCATGTCTATGTCTGCACCAACTTCCTTGATAGCAGGATAAACCCGCAAGCCATGGACCACCTCACTTGCGGGATTGATGGGATAGATCTCACCGCTGTAGCCCGCATTCAGCAGGGACTTTATGACCACATAGCCGCCGAAGAATCCCTCCCTGAGTGATCCAATGACAGCAATGCTGCGGGGCTCAAAAAACAGAGAGAGCTGACTCTTCGTGCTGTGTTTATTGGGAACCTTTTTCCCCATCTCCCCCCTTATTTTTCTTGAGCCAGTTGAGTGGCCTTGAGAAACGCTTCTTCCATGTCTGGCATGTGTGTCATTTCAGGTACCACCCGGATGTATCGCACCTTCCCGTGCGTATCCACCAGAATCACGGAGCGTGCCAACAGCTTGAGACCATCCATGAGCAGCCCCATAAAGGATAAACCCTCTTTTCCACGGACCCCCTGGGGGATATGGCCCCAGGGTTTCTCATTGGCGCCTGGACCCTCCAGTGATCGGGATGTCTGTATTTATTAGCATAATGCAATGCTCATAGAAACCCAAATCCTCCCCATAGAAGAGGAAGCCAAAACGCCACCAACCCCTGTTGACCTATCACAACTATTCAATTTTACTGTGTTTTTTCATTGACACAGGGCCGAAAATATCCTATCCTATATATATGGAATGCGCCTCGTTTTCGCATTCCTCTCGTTTAGCAATGGCAACCGATAAAACCCCAGAGCACGAGGCCCCACCCAAATCAATTCTCGACTTTGTCGGTGCTTTAATGCGCGCCCTCAATACCGCCCGTCTCTATGCCACCGAACACGAACTCTTCAAGAAGAATATTGGAGAGGTGCATACCGCCCTCGGGAATGCGTTGGCCGACAGCGGTTCCCTTTTTCTTGGGTGTGCCAAGGATACCCTTTTTCTGGAAGGGACCTTTTATCAGGCCGAGGATACGCACTTTCAAAAATTTCTAGAGTTTTTTCATGCCCTCAGAATCTCTCACGTACTCTTTGACAAAGGAATAGCTTCCAAGGAACTGGAATCTTTTGTGGCGCTTTTGGCGGGTGCCCGCCCTGGGCAAGGCGATGAGATTTCGGAGGCATTAGCTCGCGAAAACATTACCCAGGTGAAGCTGGGTTTCATGGACTACAGCGTATTCTCCACAATTCAAATGGCTGCTACTCAGCTGGCCCAATCCAGTGATGAGGAGGCCGTATGGCGACTGCTCATTCTCCAGCCCGAGGCCGCAGGAGCAGTCAGTCTAGACCCAGAGTCTGTGGAGCGTCTCACGCGCCTCTCCGAAGATGGGGAGGAATTGAACAGATTGATCCTCCAGATGGATTCAGACATGAAGGAGGGAAAAGAAACGGCTTCTCATTCCCAGCGAGGCATGCTGCTGGGTAACTTCATCCAGAACCTGGGTGACACGTTGGCAGGCATCGCCCCGGAGAAAAGAGATCAATTCGCCCTTCACGTGGGAAATATCCTTGAATCCTTGGAGCCGAAGCTCAAAATCCAGATCCTCGGATCATTGGCCCCCGACGATACGGGAGAAAAAGAAGGTGACTTCCTCCAGGAGATCTTTCAAGACATATCTGACAGCGAGCTGGTTCATCTTATGGCTGATGCCCTGAAAGACTCTGGGGCAAATTCACAATGTTTCAACAATCTGTTTCAAAGAACCCTTGGCAGATACCGTGAACCAGGCCTGCTCTTGCCTCTGATTCGCCAGGAAATGTATAAGGCCACCATGGAATTTCAGCCCGGCAGGCTGAGTCACTGGCAGCACCTGGAAGAGCTCTTTCTTCAGCAGCAAGAATCGGAACAGCTCAATGCCCAATACCGCAAGGAGATCGAGTCCCTGGCCGCTTCCCTTCAAATAAAGACCCCCATGGTGGAAGATGAGGAAATGGCTCGCCTCCTCAGTACCATGGCCCCTGAGCCCCTGATAGCCGCCAAAGCCAGAGTCATCATCGACCTTCTCCGTCATCCGCATCCCCCCCAGCTACAGGCGTTTATTCCCCCGCTTCTGGAAAGCCTGGGGGATATGATGCGCAATCTCATGAGTCGGGAAAGGTTTAAGGCCGTTGGAACCCTTCTACGGGCGGTCTTCATAATCCTCACCAATCTCCCAGACGAAGCCCTGGCAAGGAAAACCATGAATGCTCAGTTAAGTGCCGAAGAGGTTGGAGACCTGATAAAGGATCTCATGAAGGATTGCAAGACATACGAATCAAAGGAGACTGCTGCCATTGACGCGATTTGCCAAGTTTTTCCGGAAAAGACGAGTGGTTTTCTTATAGACCGCTTCATAGATCTCCAGACTGATGATGGCCCTCAGGCCCAGTGGCTCTCAACCACGTTGGCAACTCTGGGCCCGAGATTGAGCAGGATCTTGAGCCAGCGCCTCCAGGATGCGCCAGCGCGAACCCTCTTACGGCTCCTCGACCTGGTTGCCCTATCTTCGGATAAACAACTGGGCAGCGCCGTGGAACCACTTCTAGACCATCAGAGCCAGGAGATCCGAATAAGGGCCATTAGCACACTCGGGCATCTGCGAGCAGACCGATCCGTACCTCGCTTGGAACAGATCCTTTTTCAAAAGTCCCTGCTGAAATCCAAGAAAACAAAGGCCTTTCAAATGGCTGCGGCGCAGGCCATGGCTAGAATCGGAACGAAGGAGGCCCAAGCAGCCTTACAACGGGTTGCCAGGGAGGGATCTGGGGATCTCCAAACGCGCTGCGAGAAACTGATTCAATCCAGTGGGAGAGAGCATGACAGCACAAAGCAACAATGAGCGGTTGCATACCCTCTTTAGCAGCATTTGCGTCAACCTTGCGGCAGGCCTCCGGTCCCTTTCCCTTTATCCACCGGAACACCCTGAAACGCAAAAGAAAGCTGGCGATCTCGTTAAAGGCTTGAGCACCTATCTGCAAGAGCAACCCACTCTAACACTGGTCTTGTTTAAGGGCGAAGCGGTGGTGGAGAATACGCCTTTACCCGAGCTCAGTGAGAATCTCGCTCAGTTTATTGCGGGCTTAGAGGCCATGAAACTCCAGAGGCTCGTGTTTCACCGCGGCGTGACCTTAAAGGAGATTTTACTTTTCTTGCAAATGCTGCTGCCCCTGCTGAAGAATCCCAATGGTGCTGATCTTGTGATCTCAAAAAACCAGGACAAACTGCCGCACATTGTGGCCGGAAGCCTTCCCCTTGAGGGGCAGGCTGGGGTTTCCTATGAAGACCTATCCGGTGCGCCTCAGGCCTCTCGGCATTCTGTCCTTTCCTTTGCTGACCAGCTCAAGGATTTGTTTGCTGGCCTTGTAGAACCCCTCTCTGGGGAGAAGGTGGGACTGGCAAAGGAGATCACAGACACGATCCGCGGTATGAACATCAGCGAAGAACTCCCCTTGAAGGGACTCATCTATCGGCGCAGTCCTGACCCTGATCCCTATATACATGCCATCAACGTGTCTGCGCTTTCTATGGCCCTAATTGAACGACTGGAACCAGGCGAAAGGCACGTACATGAAGTGGGGCTTGGTGCCCTCCTCCATGATATCGGCCTCCATGTACCGCTGTCCGATCCCCAATCCAACACAGCGGGGGTTACCTTGGATGAAAAGAAACGTCAATGGGAGCACCCCATTCGAGGGGCAGAAATCCTGATGGCAAGCCCAGGGATGCCCGACCTTCCTCCTATTGTCTGCTATGAGCACCACCTCCATTACAATGGCGGTGGTTACCCCAAGCAAAAGCGGCCAAGGGACCTCAATTTGGCCAGTCTGATCACCTTCATCACCGATACCTACGATAACCTGCGTCGTAACCGGCCAGGGAGAGACGCCTTATCCCTATCAGATACTTTGAATTGGATGGATCGCAAGGCGGGAACGCTTTTCCATCCCCTGTTGCTGAAGAGATTTCGAGCGTTGGTTAAGGCTCAGGCCGAAGTGGAAGAGTAGAAACATTCCAGGCCATCACTTCTCAATCGGTTTCCTCACAAAATGGCCGTCGTCATACTTCTGCCTCACTATAAACCCGGCCGTTCCCACATAGATGGCGTAACGATTGTCACCCCCTGCAGCTTGAAAAACGGCATTACCGTAAACAGTACTCACAAAAGGTAATTGATGTCCGTATTGGTAGAGATATCGCCAAAGTAAATGGTCCTCATCATCCACAAGTGAATAGATGGTGCGTGGTTCATTAATTTCTGCCACAGTTACCACATAACGACCGCTCAGACGCGTTAGTCGGTAGCGGGTATGCAACCCCAGGAAATTGAGCCAGTTTTCCCATCTTAGAATATCTCCCTCGATCACCCACTGATCACCCTTTATCAAGAAATGACGACTGGTGTAGGAACCTTCAGGATGAAATTGCCTCAGTGTTATTCGGCTCACATGAGGCGCATCCGAAGATTGGATAACGACCTCAGCCACGGGTTCTTCATAGGTGAAGGCATAATATGAACGAAGGAAGAACCCCAGGAACAAAACCATCCCGAAAACAGAAGTCCATATAACAACCAAGACCAGGTTACGCAAACTGGATAATAGGCCAGGTGAGTGTGTACTTCGTCTGCGAAGTGTGAGGATGATCCAACGGATCCGGCGGTAGAGGAAATATATGAAAAAAAGTAGTCCAAGCAGTATGCCAGCGGCCCCACCGTACATCAAATAATCGGGGTCAAGCTGTTCTATGGGGATCTGCATGTCCATGACCATCCCTCTTCAACTCTAAAACGAGGAAATGGGATTGACTTTTGGTCTAGCAGGAGAAAACAAGGTCCGCTTACCTGCTAAAGGCTTCCTTTCAGAGGCCACACTAAAATACCAAATTTTTCCTCTTTTTGTCCAATATTTATCTAAGATTAGGAGTCATCTCTCTCACCTAAGGGCCAAATCAAAGTATGGCAAGCACTAGTACTTGGTTGCATAAATTACCGATATTATAATGTCATTGCGTGGAGCCAAAGGCGACGCAGCAATCTCGTACCAACTTTTTGACAAAATTTGTTTTCTAGAAAAACGAGATTGCTTCCCCCCAACCAGATCGGGGGTCGCAATGACGCCCCGGTGATGACGCTTAATTATGCAAGTTAGAACCAGAGTCCGTGACTCCGCTTGCCAATAAACTGAAAATGTTTATAATCCCCTTAGACGCGTAAAAACTTTTTGAGGTAGACATGCCTTCCCGCTTCGTCGTCCATGAGCATCATGCTTCACGTCTTCATTATGATTTTCGCTTGGAGATGGGCCAAGTTCTTCGTTCCTGGGCCGTACCCAAAGGCCCATCCATGAATCCGTCTGAAAAGCGCTTGGCCGTCGCTGTGGAGGATCATCCATTGGAATACTTTGATTTTGAGGGAATTATTCCGGATGGACAGTATGGCGCTGGCCCGGTGGTCATTTGGGACGGCGGGACTTATGAACTAAAGGAACAGAAGACAGACAAAATATCGTTCACCCTTGATGGCCGGAAGTTGAATGGTGGCTTCACCCTGGCGCGGCTTAAAGGAAGGGGAAAAGGGAACGAATGGCTGCTTATCAAGAAAAAAGACGAACATGCCGTTGCGGGTTGGAAACTGGAAGTGAGTCTCACGCCCAAGAAGCGGGCCTCTCTAAAGGAAAGGATTCCACCCTGTGAAACCTCATGACCGTTTTAAAGAAGCCCTGGAGTGGGGGAGTACTGGCGTATTGGGGTAATGGAAAAACCAGATCCCTGAACTTGGGAAATCTTTTTCTTGAAGTTCTAGCACGCCTATACTCCATTACTCTAGCCCTTAAATTTAATCACGGAGGTTAAAAATGGAAGTTTTTAATTCAGGCGACAAAGACGGAACAAAAATCGAAAGTTTTCCTTATAAGGGGAAGCCTTTAGAGGTAAAAGATGTGAGCATAACGTGGCTGACTCAAGCCGGACCCGAAGAATCCCCAGAGTATGGTCTCAGATTTTTTACGGTTGGCCCTGGCGGTGAAATTCCCATACACAATCACTTTTATATTCAAACCATGTATATCATGAGCGGACATCTATCCGTATGCTCATATGATGGAAAGACGGACACGTTGAAAGAGGAGAAAACCGTGGGGCCCCATGATGTGGTCTTTGTCCCGAGTATGGAACCCCACAGCGCAAAAAACAGGAGTGACACGGAGAGTGCGACTTTCTTGTGTTGCATAGGCTGTGTTGATGAGCAGGGGATGTGAAGAGCATACGGGTCCTCTTTTCCACTTTTGAGTGGACGCATGATTCAGAGGATGACTTCTTCCCTGAATCCGAAACGTATGCTGTTGTCCAGGTAGTACACCAGAGTGGGTTTAAACCGGTAGAGCTTCACCTTAAAGCGCTTTACAAAGGCGTCCAAATTCAGAGTCTGGCCGGGTTTAAAGAAGTCCTTTGTGAAGGGGAACTTCTTGAGGTAGGCGCGTATGACCTCAATGGTCCCCAGGCGTGGGGCGACGGTTTCTATTTGCCCAGACATCTGAATGCCTCTGATCTCCTGCCAGGTGGATGCATTGGCGTAAATGGAAGATGAGGCTTGACCACTCGCCAAGGACTCTTGGATGTGCTGTGAGGTGGGATCGGAGAAGAAATAGAAACAGGATTTGAAAAAGACATAGTAGACGGGTGCAGACCAGGGCACATCCCCTTTGGCCGTAGCCAAGGTCATGGTGGACTGCTCGTCAATGAGATCTATTGCTAGCTTCTTAAGCTCTTGATCGCCCGGGTCTATATGCTCCTTCTCAACCATAACTGTCTCTTGCTAGCGCATTGTATCATATCTTCCTATTCCCCCTATACCTTGGGTTCCTTCCACCAAGGGTAAAAGTCCGGCATATCGGAGGAAACCCGCAGCGTAAACCTTGGCGGTCGCTTTTCCAAGAAGCTCTCAACGCCCTCATATGCATCTTTCTGACGGCCCGCCCAATAGAAACAGCGCGAGTCAATAAGATGCACAGATTGGGGATCCGCTTCGCCCAGCCCATGCCATAGAAGTGCCTTGCTGAGCGCTACGGATACAGCAGAGGTATTCTCTGCTATCTCCTTGGCAATGCTCATCGCCTTGGTCAGTACCTCATCATGGGGCACCACCCAATTAAACAGACCAGAGTGGGCTTCTTCTGCGGCGCGGAACACGCGCCCTGTGTAAACGAGCTCGGCGGCCTTTGATATCCCCACGATTCGCGGCAGAAACCAGGATGCGCATGCATCGGGAACAACGCCTCTGCGTGTGAACACAAAACCAATCTTGGCGTCCTCGGCCACGATCCGGACATCCATTGGAAGCGTCATGGTAATGCCCACACCCACTGCGTGACCGTTAATGGCCGCGACTACTGGCTTACGGCACCTGAATATGGCAAGCGCTATCTGACCGCCTCCGTCGCGATGTTCACTGATAGGAACCTCTTTTCCTTGTTCGCTGGAATAATCAAACCTGGAACCCCCTGCGGACAGATCTGCGCCTGCGCAAAAGGCTTTGCCCACGCCAGTCACCACTACAACGCGCACATCATCATCGCGATCGGCCTGCCCAAAAACCGCGATCAACTCCTTTCCTATTATAGTCCCCAAGGCATTCATCTTGTCAGGGCGATTCATGGTGACCGTTGCAATACCGTCTTCCACATCATATCGTATCTCATTGAAATCCATTGTATTATCCTCTTCTTTGATGGGCCTTTAATATAAGCTGCAGCATGCCATCACAAATTCCCTTATGGGTCAAGGGTTAACTCCTCGCCTTCAAAATGGGTTGAGGCGAGATTTGCAGAGGCTGGAGGAGAGGCGCTCTCCCTCACGGGGATTCATAGGCCTTCACATCCTTCTTCACGGGGATCTTGGACTCACAGGGAATCTTTGTCTGGCAGAGTCCACAGCCATATCCATCAAAGCCATACTTAGATGTCACATAATCCTTGGTAACCGGGAAAAGATGCTTATAACATGTGGGCTTATCCTTACCAGCCTCCGTGATGGCCCCTACCGGGCATCGCTTGATGCATATGCCGCAGATGCCCTTTGTAAAGAAGAGGCAGTACTCGTGGTGATCGGTATAGGGTCTGGGCGTGGGAGGGACTTGTATTCGGGCAAGGACAGAACCTGTGCGCATCGCCTTGCCCTTCGGGGTGATCAGGCCATCGCACAGGCCGAAGGTTCCCAACCCCGATGCGTAGGCGGCATGTCGTTCAGACCAGGTAGAGGCAAACCCGTACTGGGGAGAGATTCTTATACTAAATTGTGGCGTAAGTGAAGGAGCCACGACCTGGTATCCTTCCGACTCCATAGACGCCACCACATGCTTCCGCAGCTTCTCATTGACTTCTTCGCCGAATATCCGAGCCCTGGCCCATCTTTCCGAGGGATAGAAGTTCTCTTTTCTGTTATCGGCCTTTGTCACCTCGGTCTGAGGTAGAATCCAGCTAATGATGGTGAGTTCCTCTGGGGTCACACTGAAATCTCGAAATGTGACCGCAAAGATCTCCCAGGGTGTCAAGTAGAAGGGTCCCACGTGATCCTTGTACGCCTCGTATAAGGGGTCATCTCCCCTTGAAAAACCCACCAGGGGTGCCTCAAAGGCCTTTTCGTGGGTCTTGTTCTGGAGCGTGTTTTCTGGGGATTGTCTTATGAAGTCCTGAATAATGCCTTCCAGCCAGGCTGCCTGTTCATTGGGTTTTCCTTTAGACACGATTCTCCTTTCTTATCCATATGCTAAAAGATTTGGTTGTAACTGAAAAAACGTCTTTAGCAATACCAATAAGCAGTATGCCGTCACTCCCACCTCACGTCAAGTTCGGGATAAATTCCAGCGGGAGTCCAGATAGAAAGCCTTTCCATTTCTCCCCTGGATTCCCGCTGGAGTTTATCCCCGCGAAGGCGGGGGCGGGAATGACGCCAAAAAAACCAAGTCCCTGTAAAGGATTACTGGAACTTGTTGCATCCCTTTGGGAAACGCTGGCCCCCTACCCTTTGCAATGATCTGACCTCTCACCCTTTGCCTCAGTTCAAGATTAGTACAGTGGAAATGGGGGGTCCACAGAAGGCGTGACAAGCTCGATTACCCACAAACCCTCAGAGGCAAAGGCCTTCTCCAGGGCAGCTTCCAGGGCAGAGGGAGAATCCACTCTTGTCCCTTCTGCCCCATAAGCGCGCGCCAAAGCCACAAAATCTGGATTGGTCAAATCCGATTCATACACCTTTTGATACGCCCCCCGTTGCAGGTAAGCGATAACGCCATAGGTATTGTCATTCACAACGATTACCGGGAACCCAATCTTGTGCCTCATGCAGGTGGCCAATTCCTGGGCGCCGTAGAGAAATCCTCCATCCCCAATCAATGCCATGACAGGTTTTTCAGGGCATGCGGTCTTGACCCCCATTGCCGCGGCAAAGGCAAACCCGATGGTTGCCGAGCCCCTCGCTGCAACCAGACCTCCTTGGGAATAGGAGGGATAAAAATACTCCGCCCAGTACCCGAGCTGGGTGTTGTCGATCACCAGGGTACTCTCGCGAGGCAATGACCTGCGAATGACTTCCAGGTATTGCATCTCCACATGGGCCTCACGGACCTTGCTCAGCTCCGCTTCCAGTCTAATCCGCATCTCCTTTATCCACATGCGTCGTTGGTCTAAAAGGGACGCCGGCTCAAGCCTATGGCGCATGGCCTCAAGAATGCTCAGGATGTCCCCAGTTAACGCCACCTCGGCTGGAAAATTTTTGTCTATCCATTGGGCATCCCAGTCCACATGGATCAGATGAGAAAGCGTCATGCCACGGCGTTTAGCATCCACCTCCCGGAGCCTGGAACCGATGACCAGTGTCACATCACACGACGAAATGATTTCTCGAATAACGCCTTTTCTCGTTATATTGCCAAAAACAAGGGGATGATCCTCGGCCATGACACCTCTACTGTTGACGGTGGTCATCACCGGTGCAGCCAATGTCTCTGCAAGCGTCCTGATTTGCGCAGCCACATGTGGGTTGAGTGCCCCTGAACCAACGATGAGACTGGGTTGCTTTGCACGGCGAAGCAGGGAGACCGCCTTTTCCAGGCCAGGAAGATCCTCTCCCTTATGCTTCTCCTCCAGACCCCCTTCTGCTCCTGAAGAAACCGGCGCGTCAAGCAGATCTGTAGACACTTCCAGATAGACGGGTCCAGGCCTTCCGGAAAGTGCTGTGCGGATTGCTTCTCGCGTGAGCACCTGAACCTCACTCTCTGATCGGACAGTCATGGTGGCCTTGGTGATATGGCGAAAAAGTGTATCTTGATCCTGCAGTTCATGCAGGGCGCCAAATCCCCGTCCGATTTTTGCCCTTTTGATATTCGTGGTAATCATGAGTACAGGCGAACAACTCCCCCATGCCTCCTGCATGGCAGGAACCATGTAACCTGTACCGGGACCCGTAGAGGAGATCACAACGCCCAACCTGTGGCCTGCGCGCGCATACCCGTCAGCCATGTGGGCAGCCATGGTCTCCTGGCGACAGAGTATGTGGCGCATGGAGGAATCTTTTCGCAACGCTTCGTACAGACGCATATTGTGGATACTGGGTATACCAAAGACCACATCTACATCAGCTTCCTTCAGTATGCCCACAATTTCATCTGCTGAACTGCGCATTTCAAATCGACCCCTTGGTCCTCAATCAAGCATATCAGAGATTCTGCAACGCCATGAGAACAATAAGTTTTTTGAGGCATGAATGCCCACGTCCTACATGGAATAATGGAATCTTGTTTTAAAAGGAGAATTACCCTTCATATATTCCTTAGCATGTGAGGAGGAATTTCTCCAGTGAACCAATATTCTTCGTGCTCACTTCGTGTCGCTCAGTCCCCGCAACCGGATCCCCAGTTTCCAACATTCCAATATTCCACCATTCCAGTTGGGGCAAAGCCCCTAACTTGTATGCTGAAACCCACAGGCAAGTCAACCAGCCTTCCTGGAGCGTCTTGACCAATAAGTGATGAATCCTATATCTTTAGGTCATCTCTTAGACCTGAAAGGAAAAGCTATGAGCGATAATCCTGTGGTCATTGTGACAGGTGCATCCCGAGGTATCGGGGCCTGTGTCGCCCGCTGGCTGGGAAAGGTGGGTGCTTGCGTAACCCTTGTTGCCCGATCGCCCGAATCCCTAGCGCGTGTCGCCCAAGACGTGGAGCGTGTGGGCGGTGCGGCACTAACAATCCATGGCGATGTGGCCGATGAGAATGCCTGCCGCCAAACGGTCGAAAAAACCATAGACCGGTTTGGACATGTGGACGCAATTGTTAACAATGCGGGGATTTTCCAGCCCATAGCGTCTATAGCTTCGGCCGATGCAGAGGCCTGGCGCTACAATATTGAGGTCAATCTGCTTGGTCCATTCCACATGGCAAAGGTGGTTATCCCTCACTTGCTCAAACAAAAGGGACGCATCGTAAACGTGGGCAGCGGAGCTGCGAACATCCCTATCCAAACAGGAAGTGCCTACTGTGCTTCAAAGGCTGCACTGGTCCAATTCACGCGGGTTCTGGCCTCAGAAGAACCATCACTCACAGCTCTTGCGGTTCGTCCTGGGGTTGTGGATACAGAGATGCAGGCGCTGATCAGACGGGAGGGCGCCAAGGCCATGTCAGTGGAACAGTTAGCTTACTACCAGACCCTACATACGAAGGGAGAACTTGAGCCCCCTTCCGTTCCGGCACGCTCCATTGCCTGGCTTTCCTTACATGCCCCTCATGATTGGAGTGGCGAGTTCCTGAATTATGACTATCCACAAATCATGGAACCTTCTATAGCCCTATTCGGTGAGCACCTGGAAGCGCTGTCTTGACCTTGAGCGCCTCCTTTACTTCCTCCTCCCTCTTTTCCCCTCTCCATCCTCTCCATCCTCCGTAGCGTGCTACTGCGGAGGACGGGCCGCCAGAGACAGTGTTGCAATTGGTCATCCCGGCCAAGTCCCACGGAGCGGGACGCGAGCCGGGATCCAGAATGATTTGATTTTCCCCGATTTTCCTGGATTCCCCTTCGACTTCGCTCAGGGTGGTGAGCCTGTCGAACCACGGGTCTCGCCCAACCCCGTATCGATTACGGGGCACGCTTGTAGGGCTCGCTCGGAATGACGCCTTTGTCGATTTGCCACACTGCCTCCCACTGGAGAAGAAAGGAGACTTTTTGCGAGGCGATTGTTTATTGAAGCATGCGCAAGACCTTATGTCGTCCCATACGGCGATTTTTTCTGCTGATTAATCCTATGGATTGTCCGTGATGATGACCAGGAATTATGATAAGCTAAACAGGAAACGCAGACCAGAAACAACGCTTCCGCTCTCTTTTTCTTAGGGAGCTCATACCGGATTGATTAAAATGAGAGACTTGAAGGAAATTGATCATCTAGCAGAACTGGAGGCATGCGAACTGTGCGAGCATCAATGTGGGGTCAATAGATTGGAAGGCGAAACCGGGGTCTGCAGGGTTTCTATGCCTACGGTGGCCTCGGCCACCCTCCATCCAGCACCCCCGGAAAGCTATACCGTATTCATGGCAGGCTGCAATTACAAGTGCTTGAACTGCCAGAACTGGCCCATCTCACAATATCCGGACAATGGATTCAGGCAGAGGGGATATGAAGACCCAAAAGGCCTGGCTCTAGAGTGCGTAAATAGGCTGAACTCCATTTCAGGTAAAATGATGGGCGCAGACAGGATATTTTTTTCAGGGGGGGAGCCTACGGTTCATCTGCCCTATATAGAAAAGATTGTAGAGGAAGCAAGGCGGATGAGACCAGAGACAAAGGTAAATTTTGACACCAATGGATATATGACAGAAGAAAGCCTAAGGAGAATTTTGGATTTTACCACATCCATCACCTATGACCTTAAGGCCTATGATGATGAGGTGCACCTGGCGCTGACAGGGGCCTCTTCAGAACCTGTTCTAAGGAATGCGAAATTTATCGGGCGGGAGGCAAGGGATAAGCTCTGGGAATTCAGAATTCTCGTTATCCCTGAGATAAATGAGGAGGAAATAAGACCATTAGCGGAATTTGTCTCAGAGATGGATCCCTCTTTGCCCGTATGCTTTTTGGCCTTCAGACCCAACTATGTCTTAGAAAAGCATCCTGGTGCGGGCAGATCTCTTATGGAGAAGTGTGTGGGTATAGCGATGGATTCTGGTCTGGAA
>JASFIT010000007.1:0-28477 GCA_050122535.1 Desulfobacteraceae bacterium
GTTTGTAAAAGGTATCCTGAATCCGCTGAGTCCAAAATCGCGCGACAGTTGCTGACGAGCGCCAGCTAAGGAGACTGCCGAAAAACCGGCTTCTGAGAGGCTGAAGGGCTTTTTCCGACAGCCTCAAGAGGCGACTTTTATTTCACTCAGATATCTTTGAACATGGGGGATAATGTCGTGGTTGGGATACTTTTTGATCAGATTTTTGAGGATCTTTGTCGCCTTGCCCGGATTTTTCAGCTTTTCATTGAAGATGTTCGAGGCCAGAAAATAGGCCTTCGGAACCAGAGGATTTTCAGGGTCCCCTTTTATGAATCGGCTGTACGCCTCGAGAGATTCCTCGTGTTTTCCCGCCTCGTTCAGATAACTGGCCGCTTTCAATAACGTTGTGGTCTTTGCGGTGAAGTTTGGGTCTTTGGATATACACTCCAAATAGACTTCAACAAGCTTCGCCTTCTGATTTGCCTTCGCCAACAGATCCAGATACTCCTTTCCATGTTTAAGCATATCTGGCGTCTGTTCTTTGAGTCTAAGCAGATTGTAATATCGTTCAGCCAAACCCAGAGCCGTGATGGCCCCAAGTGTCTCGCTCTTTATAAGAGAAATGGCATCATCCAGTTTCCCTTCTTTAATGAGCATATCCACCCGATTGAGGAGCTGACCCGACTCACCCTCCTCCGATGGGATCTCTTCCGGAAGTGGTTCTTCTTCCTCAAACTCAACGTCGTACCCTATCTCTTCATGGTACTGGAAAATGACATAGCCCATCAAATGGTAGGAGATAAGTGTATAGTAGTTTTGGGCCAGTTTAAGTAAGAAGAGGTGTAACTTAACAGGGAGGTAACCGACTATATACTGGTTAAGGTAAGCCGGTGCAAAGAGCAAGAGCATGAGAAAGAAGCACATCAACAAATAGCTCCATCCGATTCTCCACGCCATCACCACGAACATGGCTGGATTAATGGCCTGTAAAAGGCTGTTGGAACCCACCAGAACGATAATCATTGCAGGAATAGAGAGGAGCGCGAAACCCAGGAACGAAAGCCCGATAATGACACCGGTCATTTGGGCTACCTTGTAAAAGGCGTACCCTATGATGATAAACATCAAGATCTGTTTGAAAACAATTAAAAAATCTTCAAGCAATGTCTTTGAATCTATTTTGGGCGGTCGAAGATTCCCATTGGCCGTATTCTTAAGGGCGGAGAACGCGTATTTCAAAAAGAGGCCTGCTATAAATATCTGTATAAGTACGCTCAGGAGGGAAGGAAAAATCAACAGGACGGAAAGAAAGCTCAGGACAATCATTAATATGAGAGATCTAGGATTAAAGGGATAGATGAAAAACTTGGGGATTCTGAACCAGAATGGCTCCACAATATCTTCGAATGCGGCTCTCTCCGCCTCCACATTGCATTCGGGGCAAAAATGATAGACTTTCTTTATTCCATGTTGATCGACGACGCGGTTGTCCACACATTCCTGACAGTAATTTACTTCGCAACTGGGGCAAACCCAGTGTGCCTTTTTGGTTGGATGATAGTTACAAGAAGTGGCCATGTTTTCTCTTCCCTCTCTCACACTTAAATTGAACCTGGATAGTTTACCATGATCCTGTTGACGAGGTCAAACCTAAATTACTGATTATATTGATGATAAATTTGCTCTGCGTCGATTACAGGCCCCATGTGAATCAGAATCTGACAGGATACGCTGATTGAATCTCTTCCCACTGTCCGTTACGGGTCAGCGTTGACATGACCTCCAAGTCACCTTTTTCCAAACGAAAATTAACAATATTCTCATAAATTCCTGAAAACCTCCCAAAAGGCGACATGTATGTAACCTTACACCCCTTCTTGACACCCTTCCCTCTTTCTTTTAGACTCTATTCATTTCATTTAAGAAAAGAGTAGCTTTCGCGTTTTCTGTGCCAACATCAGGGAACACTAATTTTGGGGGTTTCCCATGAAAAAACGCTTCTGTTTCCTGGCACTTTCCTTCCTTATTTTGCTCACAATATTCCCCACCCCTGGGCTCACTACGACTCGGGGCATCAACATAACCTCTAGACAAGGGCAGAGCCTGTACCTCTACAAGGATTACCACGCCTTGGTTGTTGGTATCAGCAATTACGAGAAGTGGCCTGACTTGCCCAATGCCGTTAAGGACGCCAGAGAGGTGGCGACCAACCTTGAGCAGCTCGGTTTTGAGGTGAAACTGGTGCTGAATCCCTCCTCCAGGGAAATGAAAAGCGCCTTGACCGAGGTGGTGTACGGGATTGGCAATCAGAAGAACCGAGCCCTTCTAATCTATTTTGCCGGTCATGGGGAGACCCTCGAACTGGCAGACGGAACAGAGCTTGGCTACATCATACCGAGCGATTGCCCTCTGAAAATGAAAGATCCCATGGGCTTTGACGACAAAGCTATTTCCATGAAGGAGATGGAAATCCTTGCCCTAAAGGTCAAGTCCAAGCACCTGCTCATGGTATTCGACTCCTGCTTTTCAGGTTCCATATTCAACTTGGTGCGGGCTGCTCCCGTAGACATTTCTGAGAAATCAGCCATGCCCGTAAGGCAATTTATTACCGCAGGCGGAGCTGGGGAGCAGGTGCCAGATCAGTCCGTATTCAAGGTGGTTTTCTTGAACGGTATTGCTGGGGACGCAGACCTTAATGGTGACGCCTACGTCACTGGCTCTGAGCTGGGAATGCACCTTCAGGAGAAGGTGGTGAACTATTCACGAGGCGGGCAGCATCCACAGTACGGCAAGATCAATAATCCGAAACTCGACAGAGGTGATTTTATATTCGTGCCTCTACCAACACGCGGGAAAGAAGTGACAGAAGAGACGGACAGCAAAGAAGCCGCCGAAAGGATGGCACTGGAGGAAGAACTGAACCGGCTCAGGGCCGAAATGGAGAAGACATCCCGAACTGTCAGGGAACTGCAGGCCAGGGAGGCTGAGGAAAAGCGGCTGGCTTACGCCCCCAAAACCACGAAGAGTGTTTATGAAGAATTAAGAAATGGTCGAGGTCCTCTTGTCATCGATGATTTTGAGGACAAGGACCTATGGTCAAAGAGTTTTAATGATAAGTGGAGATACAGCAAAAAGGGCCGTGCCAGCTTGACCCTATCTGTTGATACAACTCAGGGAGCTAATGGGACGAACTCCTCGATGAAAATAGAGTACAAGCTCAATGAACGATCGGCGACGGCCACTGCGATAGGTGGTAAAAAGGCTAGACGCATAAAACAAGTTGAGAATGATAGGTCATGGGCTTATGATCTATCAAGATTCGATAAAATAACCTTCTACCTAAAGGGTGAAAAAAGCAAATCATTCTTTTCAAGACCGAACAAGCTTTTCGTGAATATTGGCTGCTATGGTGCTCGCATAAAGGCGAGCTATGGTAAATTTGCCGAGTATCATAACCGCACTGAGGTTATACCAGATACGGCGTGGAAAAAGGTAGAAATCCCATTCGATGATCTTGTCGTTTCCACCAGAACAAGACTCCGTGCCACAAACTATCCTGACAATCCCAATCTTCACAATGTTCTGTTCATCTATTTCGTGTTTTCAAGCTTTCCAAGCCACGATGGTTACCCGGGCTCCAATACCGTCTGGATCGATGAAATCACATTGGAATAGCCTGCAATCTCTACAGTCTGAATCTGGGCCGTTGTCGGCCAGTCCCTTACAAGGCCTCTCACGCATTCCCCCTGCCCCAGGCGAGTAGATTGGCGCCTGTACCTTTACCCGAAGAGGAAGAAAGGCTTAAGGTTGACAGGGCTTTTCAGATCTTATATAGGATTGTGCTAGCCTGGATGGAGCGTGATCCCGCTTTTTGGACACGAATCCCGGAGGCCTTTTTTGAACAAGGGCTCATCGCAACCTTTCATGTGGTGCCGCCTGGATCTCCAATCGCGGGTGACCGGGACGGGAAAAGATAGGACGTAGATCTCACACCGGAGTACTTACTTAGATTGAAGAAAGATCCTTTGGTCCCACTGAAGGATCTTTTTTTGTGGAGGTAAAAATGGAAAGAAAAAAAGTGACTATCGGTGAACTGCAGCAAAAGAAAGAGGCGGGACAGAAGATCACTATGATGACGGCCTATGATTATCCCACGGCCAATCTGGTGGATCAGGCGGGAATTGACACCATCCTTGTGGGAGATTCCTTGGGCATGGTCATGCTAGGCTATGATTCTACTGTGCCAGTGACTATGGATGAGATGATTCACCACTGCAAGGCAGTCAGCAGGGGGGTGAAAAGCAGCTTCACTCTTGGTGACATGCCTTTTATGTCATACCAGATAAACCTGGAACAGGCGGTGGAAAACGCCGGTCGATTTATGAAAGAGGCGGGGTGCGACAGCGTAAAGCTGGAAGGGGGAAGCGAAATGGCCCCTGTGGTCAAGGCCATTGTAACGGCAGGTGTGCCCGTTTGTGGCCACATAGGGCTCACGCCACAGACTGCCACCATGCTAAGCGGCTTCAAAGTGCAGGCCAAAGACGCGGAAAGCGCTCGCCAACTCTTGAAATCGGCCCAGGATCTCCAGGAGGCGGGAGCCTTCATGATCGTCATGGAATGCATTCCAGATCTTGTGGCTGAAAAAATTACCCGTGAATTGATGATCCCCACTATCGGCATAGGTGCAGGGAAAAACTGTGATGGTCAGGTCCTGGTTTACCATGATCTGGTCGGCCTTTTCGAAAGATTCACGCCAAAATTTGTAAAACAATACGTTGATCTGGCGCCTATGGTCAAAGAAGCCCTTGTTCAATATAAGCGCGAAGTGGAAGAGGGGACCTTCCCAGGCCCGGAGCACACTTTCGCCATGAAAGATGAGGAAGCAGAAAAAATTTAGAATTGAGGAAGCGGGAATCATCGCAATGACTGCTTTTTTTGTCATTCACTCGCCTTTCCATCCTCCGTAGCAGGCTACTGCGGAGGACGGGCGCGCGGATGCCCCGTGGCTTGCCGCGGGGAGGAAGCGAAAGGCGACCGCGCCGAAGCCTTGGCGAAGGCGGGTGTTACGCTACGGCGCAGCTTGGCGCGCCATAGCTCGCAAGAGCGACGGCGGGTTCCGCTTGGCTTCGCCAAAGATGCCCCGCGCCTTGGCGCAGGGTGCTTCACTATTGTTATGAAATGGGAGGAATACCGTGAAAATCTTGGTTGTAGGGCCAGGGGCGATGGGCTGCCTTTTCGCCGCGCGATTAACTAAAGCGGGATTTGATGTCACCCTCCTTGACTATATTTTAGAAAGGGCGGAGAAGATCACCGAGCAGGGAATCATGGTGCAAGGGGTGACAGGACAATACAGTGTGAAGGTGCCGACTGTCACTGAAGACATTCCCTCGACCCCTGACCTGGTGCTCATATGCGTAAAGTCATATAAGACGCGGGAGGCTAGCGAGACGATTAAGGCAGGGCTTCCTCCAGGGGCTACGGTTGTGACCCTCCAAAATGGCCTTGGCAATGTGGAGATATTGGAGCAGGTTTTCGGAAAAGACAGGATATTGGGCGGGGTGACATCTGAAGGAGCCACACTCCTTGGACCCGGGAACATTAGGCATGCCGGCCAGGGGGAAACGATTATTGGCCCAGGCGGTGATCCCGATAGCTCCGCAGAAAAGCTCGTTTCCGCCTTTAACAAAGCCGGTTTCAAGACCAAGTCGGTCGATAGTGTTAAGGATCTCATCTGGGGCAAACTGATCATTAACGTGGGTATCAATGCGCTGACCGCCATCACGAGATTGAAGAACGGTCGTCTTCCTGAAACGCGAGGGACGCGACTTATTATGGAGGAGGCCGTCAAAGAGGCAGTGGCTGTCGCTGAGGCCAAGAATATACAGCTTCCCTATCCGGATCCTATGAGACGTGTCATGGAGGTATGCGAGGCCACCGCCGCGAATATCGCTTCCATGCTCCAGGATGTGCTCAAAGAAAGAGAGACCGAGGTGGACGCCATAAATGGTGCTATCGTTCAAGAAGGAGAAGCCCTAGGTATTCCCGCACCGGTGAACCGCACTCTCACCTCCCTGGTGCACGCCATCCAGGAGACCTACCATGAGAGAATTTAAGAATCCAAATTCCGAATGAGCAATACCATGTGGCGCTGATGGCCTGAGGAGATCATATTGGAAAACAAACGAAGTATCCACTGGGCCTGGATTATTCTGGCCACTTGTTTTGTCAACCTCTTTATCAATTACGCCATACGCCTCGGCTATAATCTAATCTTCCCTGAAATGATCCGGACTCTGGGTTTTAGCCGAACCGCCGGTGGAACCATATTTAACGCTTACCTCTTCACCTACGTGACGCTCACGCCGCTCGCCGGGTACCTGACCGATCGCGTTGGCGGTCGGCCCGTAATCACTGTCTGCTGCTTTCTCCTTGGCTTTGGCGTTCTCCTGATGGGGACCACCAATACCCTATCGATGGCCTGCCTTTTCTATGCCATAGCTGGTCTCGGCGCCACGGGCATGTGGACGCCGATCATCACCGTGGTTCAGCGCTGGTTCTCACCCCACCGAAGAGGTCTGGCTCTGGGCATACTCTCTACGGGATACGGACTGGGCTTCGCCACCATGGGGGCTGCCTTCCCTTGGATCGTTGCTCAATATAGCTGGCGATACGCATGGTATTTCTTGGGTACCGGGGCGCTGGTCATGGTTATCTTAAATGGCCTTCTCCTTAAGAGTGATCCAGAAGGCTCAGGATACTTACCCTGGGGAGCGAAGCGTGAACCTCCCCCAGGCAATGACATGGGTGTAGAAGTCCAAAAAACGCATGGGGCCTTTTCCACCGCGTTCAGAGACCTCAGGTTTTGGCTTATAGGGTTCTCTTACTGCTGCATAGCCTACAGTCTCTACGGAATCACCACGTTTATGGTGGACTATGCCATATATCAAACAGGACTGCCCCTGGAAAGGGCAAGCCTTCTGGACACAGTCCATGGTCTTGCCCAGATAGTCGGCGTCCTGACCATCTTACCCCTCTCCGATTACCTGGGTCGAAAAAGGACCATCATCATGTCGAACGCCTTTATCGCGGCCTGTCTGATTGGGATTCTGCTTGGCGGGAGTTCGTGGCCTCTGCTTTTCGGCCTGGTTGGTGTTTTGGCCTTCTTTTTCGGTGCCATATTTCCCATTTACGGTGCCTGCGCAGGAGATTATTTCCCTCGAGAAGTGATGGGAACGGTCATAGGCGCCTGGACTCCCTTTTATGGTCTTGGCGCCATCATGGTCCATTGGGTTACCGGTATTTTGCGCGATCAGACAGGCGTTTATGATCACGCTTTCAGCATCTGTATAGGTACAGCTCTCTTTGCGATCCTCCTCATATCTCCCCTCAAGAAAACCCAAACAGAAACAACTCATGTAAAATCAGGACATTAAGGGTGAAAGCCTGCCCCCGGATAATGATTTTGTGAAATTTTTCTTTTGACACCGGCCGGCTGCTCTGGTAGCTTGATTTTTCCAGAGAACGCATCGCGGAGGTTCACAATGTTTGAAATCCTGAAACGACAGGAAATGGCCGACGGGACGGTGGTCCTCAATGAAATCAGCGCACCTAAGATCGCAAAAAAAGCGAAACCAGGCCAGTTCGTTATCCTGAAGGCCAATGAGACGGGGGAGCGCATCCCTCTTACCATGGCCGATACAAATGCCAAGAAAGGAACACTCACTGTTATTTATCAAGTGGTGGGCAAATCCACGGCCCTTTTCAAAGCCCTCCAGGTGGGAGACCGTTTTCAGGACGTTATAGGCCCCCTAGGAAAGCCCACACACCTGGAAAAAGTGGGCACGGTCGTCTGCGTAGGCGGTGGTACGGGCGTGGCAGTCATCCATCCCATTACCCGTGGCCTGAAGGAGATGGGTAACCACGTGATTGCCATCATTGGCGCCAGAACCAAGGACCTGCTCATCCTGGAGGACAAAATGAAGGCCGCCTCTCATGAACTCCACGTCTGCACCGACGATGGCTCCTACGGGCACCATGGATTTGTCACAGATGTTCTCAAAGAGGTGCTGGAAAAGGAAGATGTGAAGCTCGCGGTGGGCATCGGTCCGGTCCCCATGATGAAGTTCGTCAGTAAAATGACAGCAGAATACGAGGTGAAGACCTTAGTTAGCCTCAACTCAATTATGGTGGATGGTACGGGTATGTGCGGGTGCTGCCGCGTCAGTGTGGGTGGAAAGACCCAGTTTGCATGTGTGGACGGCCCCGAATTTGACGGACACCTGGTGGACTTTGACGAGCTGGGACAACGGCTCGATGCCTATAAACAAGAAGAGCAACGCGCTTACGAAAAGTATTTGCACGAGTGCCGGCTCGCTCAGTAGGGCCCATACCAAATGGCCACAAAATCCTGAGCATGTTGACCAGAGACTGATTTGAGGGGATTTTTCATGGCGGAAGAAAAGGCAAAGAAAAAGGAGAAAATACCCAGGCAACCCATGCCTGAGCAGAAACCCGAGGTACGGAAGAGAAATTTTGATGAAGTCCCCCTTGGACTACCTGCGGAGCTTGCCGTTAAAGAGGCGGAACGGTGTCTACAATGCAAAAAACCCTCCTGCATGGCAGGGTGCCCTGTTGCCATAGATATTCCCGCTTTTATCCAACTTATCAAGGAGGGAGAATTTACCAAATCTATCCGGAAGATATGGGAAAGAAATGCCCTCCCCGCTGTCTGCGGCAGGGTCTGTCCCCAGGAAATCCAATGCGAAGGACTGTGCATCCTCGGCAAGAAGGGGGATCCGGTAGCCATCGGGAATTTGGAGCGTTTTGTGGCAGATCTTGAACGGGAGTTTGGGAAAGGAGACCTGCCTCCCAAGGCGGAGCCTACGGGGAAAAAGGTGGCCGTGGTCGGTTCCGGTCCGTCCGGTTTGACGGTTGCAGGGGATCTTATCCTCAAGGGCCATGATGTGACTGTGTTCGAGGCGTTCCACAAACCGGGCGGTGTCCTGGTATACGGTATTCCGGAGTTTCGGCTCCCCAAGGAGATCGTCTACTCTGAGGTGAACTATCTGGAACGCCTGGGTGTGAAATTGGAGTGCAACCTGGTAGTAGGCAGAACCGAAACCCTTGAAGAACTCCTCGAACAGGGTTATGACGCCGTTTACATTGGTGTGGGCGCAGGTCTGCCCCGTTTTTTGAACATTCCAGGAGAAAACCTCATCGGTATTTACTCCGCCAACGAATATCTCACCAGGGCCAACCTCATGAAGGCCTACCTCTTTCCGGACTACGATACCCCCATCGCACTTGGAAAGGACGTGGTCGTTTTTGGCGCTGGCAATGTGGCCATGGATTCTGCACGGACGGCCATGCGTCTCGGTGCGGATCGGGTCCGGATCGTCTATCGCCGCTCAAGGCAAGAGATGCCCGCCCGAGTGGATGAGATTCATCACGCCGAAGAAGAAGGCATAGAATTCTTCCTGCTTACTGCACCGACAAAATTCCTAGGCGATGGCGAGGGCCGTGTCACCGGGGTAGAGTGCCTTCAAATGGAATTGGGAGAACCCGATGAATCGGGCAGGCGTCGACCGGTGCCCGTTGAAGGCTCTGAGTTCCAATTGGAGTGCGACCTGGCTGTGATCGCCGTGGGTGCAGGGGCAAATCCCTTGTTGACCCAAACCACTGAAGGTCTAGAGTTGAACAAATGGGGCTACATTATAGCCGATCCAGAAACGGGCAAAACCACTAAGAAGGGCGTCTGGGCCGGTGGAGATATCGTTACCGGGCAGGCCACGGTGATCTTGGCCATGGGCGCAGGACGACTGGCTTCTGATTCTATACACAAGTACCTCACGTGGGGGTGGTAGAATGTGAATTCGGAGTTCGGAGTGCGGAATTCGGAATAAGGAATTTGGCGTTTGGAGTTTGGAATGCTGACCCTCGAAATCTCCTGTTGAAGCGAAATTCTGTTCTTGCTCAAAGCTCTCGTTGAAGCATTCCATTCCTAAAGGACGGCCTTCTGGCCGTCCTTTATTTTTTTGGCAGGAATATCTTTTCCCGGTAATATTTGAGTTCGTTAATGGATTCCCTAATGTCGCTCAGGGCCAGGTGGTTTTTTTGCTTCGGATAGGGAGCAAGTGAGGGATACCACCTTCTGACCAACTCTTTGATGGAACTCACATCAATGTTCCTATAGTGGAGAAACGCTTCGAGGCGGGGCATATGCTTGATCAAGAATCGGCGATCCTGCCAAACGGAATTTCCGCAAAGGGGAGATTTCCCCTGCTTGCAATGCCTGGAGAGAAATTCCAGCGTCTCGTGTTCAGCGCTTTGGCAGTCATGGGGCGAGGCTTTTGCACGATCTAACAGCCCAGACTTTTTGTGATGGGCCCTGCTCCATTGGTCCATGGTCTTGAAGACTTGCTCCGGATAGTTTATGGCGATGTTGGGACCTTCCGCAACAATCTCGAGCCCATCGTCCGTGACAACACTGGCGATCTCTAGGATGAAGTGCTTTTCAGCATCCAGTCCGGTCATTTCCAGGTCTATCCAGATGAGTTTACTCGCCAAGTCAAAACCCCAAGTCGTCCAATTTGGAATATTGGAATACTGGAATGTTGGAAGATTGGGTTATGAGAACATTGAACACCTTCTAGATGGTTTTTTCCGTTCTTGTCCCCATTATTCCATCATTCCACTATTCCATGTTAGTCCGAAAATTGAGAGCAACGGGTGAGTCCCATAATCATGCCTGATAGAAAGAACCCCGAGACAGCAATCGTGTGGCAATATATGGGAAAGGGATTTGAGAGTCAAAAGAAAAGCTTATTTGCGGGAAACGAGAGTTGTGTCACAGAAGTACTTTGCATAGCTAGGTCGTACACGAAGGGTCATTGCGAGCCCTTCGATTTCCTCAGGGTAAACTCCGCGAAGCAATCTCCTCTTGCGTAAGTTTGCGGTGTGCCCTAGCCTTTATGAAATTGCGGAGCCTGTTCCAAGCCAGGTATTTTCTAAGAAAGCACACCGACAATATATAAGATTGCTTCGCCCCTGACTCTATGGGGGCTCGCAATGACGGGCGAGGAATCTCTCTCCTCGCAATGACTTTGTTGTTTTTCGGTATTATACAAGTTATTTATGAGTCGTCACACTTGACGTTGCTGAGAAAACGTTTGATATCCGGTTTATTTCCCACTATAGTAGTATTAATTTAAACGGAAGCGGAAAGAAAGCAAGGTAGAGAAAAGAGGTTATTTTGTGATGAATATGAATCAACCTATGACCAGAAGAGACAGCCTGAAAAGGCTGCTCCAAATATCTGGCACTGCCGCGGCCGCCACTGTGACGGGCTGGTCTTTGCACGGTCACGGATCGGTCTGGGCCAAGAGTGAAGAGAAAAAATTTATTGTTGAAGGTCTGGGGCAAACCAAAGGATATGCAGTCAAGGAATTGACCGAAAAGGTTTTTGAGGCGGCGGGGGGCATTACACGTTTTGTATCAAGAGGGGACGTGGTGGTGATCAAACCCAATTTCTCCTGGGCCAGACGTCCTGATCTGGCCGCAACCACCAATCCGGAGGTCTTGGAGAGCGTCATTGAACTCTGCTTCAACGCAGGGGCAAAAAAGGTCAGGATTGCTGATAATACCATCCATGAGGCGAGGCGTTGTTTTGCCATCACGGGTGCGGGGATGGTGACCAAAAAGACAAATGCAGACCTTATCTACCCCAGGTCCTCCCTGATGAAGAGGATGAAAATCCGTGGTCACCGTCTGGATGTTTGGCCCGTATTCGTTCCTTTGGTGGAGGCTGACAAGGTGATCAACCTGCCGGTGGCAAAGGATCATGCCTTGAGCATCCTGACCCTTGGTATGAAAAACTGGATAGGGGCTGTGGGAGGCAGAAGAAACGTACTTCACCAGGACATTCACCAGACGATTGTGGATTTGGCCCAGTTCTTTAAACCTGCTGTGACCTTGATCGATGCGACCAGGATCATGACTAAGAATGGGCCATCCGGTGGAAGCCTTTCCGATGTTGCAATGAAGCATACCCTAATCCTGAGTGACGACCCGGTTGCTGCGGATGCCGTGGCCGCAATGCTCTTCGACCGTCGCCCAGAACAAATCGGTTTTATTAGGTTGGCGCAAAAGCGGAATCTTGGCACCCATGACCTTCAGCAACTGAATCAGAAAAAGGTGGTCCTTTGAAGGCAAAACATCTGGTCTGGATTAGGAGAATTAGTCAAACGTTTTTTCTACTCCTCTTTCTTGTTCTCCTCATAGAAAGCCGTCTTCCCCAGGATGTCTATCTGAAATATTCCACGCTTCTCACTACCGAGGTGGACCTTAGAATTGGCTGGCCTGTAAAATTTTTCTTTCAACTGGATCCCTTGATCTGGCTCTCATCCCTAATTTCCGGACATCACCTCATCTCAGGGTTCTGGTGGGCACTCGGACTGCTTTTGCTAACCCTTTTCCTGGGCAGGATCTTCTGTGGTTTCATATGCCCTTTGGGAACTATCCATCATGTGGTGAGCCGCATTAAACCCTCTCTCAAAGGGGAGCGCATGGTGAGGGCAAACCTGAAGACACCCAGCCAAAAAGTGAAGTACTTCCTCCTCATCACCCTGATACTGGCTGCCATCATCGGCCTCAATCTAGTGGGTCTCATGGACCCCATATCCCTGCTCTTTCGTTCCCTCGCTCTGGCCATTTTTCCCGGCTTAGGCGTGGGCCTTAAGGAGCTCTTCGATGCAATGGCCAATAGCGACACCAAGACCTTGAACCTATTGAGTCACACGGCTGAGGTTTTGGTCTCTCCTGTCTTTGGATACGGTTATCAAGCCTATAAAACGGCCTGGGTCATGGGACTTATCTTTCTCATCATTCTGTTCCTCAACCGGATCAGGCCCCGTTTTTGGTGTCGCACACTATGTCCTCTTGGGGCTCTGTTAGGTCTATGCGCTAGGGTGAGCATTCTGAGGCTGGAAAAGGATTTTGAAAAGTGCACGGATTGCAAACGCTGCACCAAGAGCTGTCAGGGGGCCGCCTCGCCCATACCGGGGCAGGATTGGGAGAACGCCGAGTGCGTTGTCTGCTTCAATTGCTTCAATGCCTGCCCTGAAGATGCCCTTTCCTTTAAATTGAGATGGTTACGCCAACTGAACAAAAGACCGGATATGGGACGGCGCGCGGTGCTCGGTGGACTGGCGGCCGGTTTTTCCCTGCCCCTGTTGGGAAGACTGGACGGCCAGGTGCACAAGGTCTCAGACCCCCGGTTGATCAGGCCGCCCGGCTCTTTGCCCGAAGGGGATTTTCTGAGGCTCTGCCAACGATGCGGTCTCTGCATGAAGGTCTGTCCTACGAATGTGATCAATCCTACCCTTGCGGAGGCGGGCATGGCTGGGTTTTGGACACCCCATCTCATTATGATACAGGGATACTGTGAATATACGTGTACCCTGTGCGGAAGTGTCTGCCCAACGGGTGCCATCAAGGAGATCTCTGTCAGAGAGAAGATTGATCGGCCCATCCTTATTGGTTCCGCTTATTTGGATAGGGGGAGGTGCCTCCCATGGTCAGGTAATGCGCCCTGCATTGTCTGTCATGAACATTGCCCCACCTCTCCAAAGGCCATCTTTCTGCGCAATGAAATTGTGCCCGGGCCCGACGGCAAACCCTTGTCTGTTCAATTGCCTTATGTGGATCTGAAGAAATGTGTGGGATGTGGTATATGTGAATTCAAATGCCCGGTCAAAGGGCGGCCCGCCATAAGGGTCATCGCGGCAGGGGAGTCGCGATCCCTGAAAAACCAGATCTTGCTGGGGTTTTGATGCATTTGGGGTGAGTTTTTTCTTGAAATTTATCATTTTGTGTGGATAATTAATCATTATTGATATATAATTCTGTATATTTGGAAATTTCAGGCCATTTTCTCTTTCCCTTCTCTTCTCTTAGCCAAGAGAGGCGACTGCGAGCTATAATTGCTTACAACCTGTCATGCAGTCCATGATACAAGGGGCATAACATGATTACCCGATATACACGCCCCGAAATGGGCCGGATCTGGAAAGACAAGAATCGATTTTCCAAGTGGCTTCAGGTGGAAATATTAGCCTGCGAGGCCATGGCAGAGGAGGGTCTGATCCCCAAGCAGTCCCTTGACACGATAAAAAGAAGAGCCAGCTTCTCTGTGGACCGGATTCTGGAGATCGAGCAGGTGACCAAGCACGATGTTATCGCCTTTCTCACCAACGTGGCAGAGTATGTGGGCCCGGACTCACGGTATATCCACCTTGGCCTCACCTCTTCAGACATCCTGGATACCAGCTTCGCCCTCTTGCTCAAGGAGGCCATGACCTTGATTATCCATGATGCAGAAGCATTCATGGAGGTTATCAAAGAGAGGGCCCAGGAACACAAATACACGATCATGATCGGGCGCTCCCACGGCATACACGCCGAACCCATAACATTTGGACTCAAGCTGGCCGTCTGGTATGCGGAGATGAAACGAAATCTCCAGAGGCTCAAAGGGGCCCTTGAGGTCATTAGCTGTGGAAAACTTTCAGGAGCTGTGGGGACTTTTGCCAATGTTTCTCCAAAGATTGAGGCCTATGTCTGTAAAAAACTCGGCCTTAAACCCGCAGAAATCTCCACGCAGATCACGCAGCGTGACCGTCACGCCCAGTATTTTACAGCCCTGGCCATTCTTGCCGGGACCTTGGAGAAGATCGCCGTGGAGATTCGCCATCTGCAAAGAACGGAGGTCCTTGAGGCGGAAGAGTCATTTGAAAAGGGACAGAAGGGCTCATCAGCCATGCCCCACAAGAAAAACCCCATTGGATCTGAGAATATCTCAGGTCTTGCCCGCCTCGTCCGAACCAATTCGCTGGCTGCTATGGAAAACATGGCTCTCTGGCATGAAAGGGATATTAGCCATTCCTCGGTGGAAAGGGTTATTGGACCCGATAGCACCATTCTCATAGATTACATGCTCCACCGTCTCAGCCGGATCATAAAAAACCTGGTGGTCTATCCCGACCGAATGCGTGAAAACCTGAATAGGTTGAGGGGGCTCATATTCTCCCAGCAGATCCTGATGCGGCTGGCCGCTCTGGGGCTGAAAAGAGAAACAGCTTATGAGATGGTTCAGAGGAATGCCCTAAAAGTTTGGGATACGGACAGGGATTTCAAGACCCTTCTTCTGGAGGACGATGAGATAAGAGAACACCTAACCGAAGACGCCTTAGAAGAAATATTCAATATTGACTACCACCTTAAACATGTGGAGGACATCTTCGAAAGGGTTTTTACATAGGAAGCTCGATGAGGCTTGTTCTCGTTAGCCATAGAATAAGGGGCCGGCACGAAGAGGTTTAAACAGTGAGAAAGATCTTTTCTTTATCCAGAGTTCAGCGCGATTTCAAGTTTTTGGTCCTCATTCTTCTTCTCATCTTACAGTGGACAAATCCCTCCTTGGCCAGCCCTGGGAAACCATCGCAAAAAGAGCGGAAACTCGTCCCCGCCCCCTTGTTATACTGGCCCGAAGAGGGCTCCGACTATGCGATTCTTGTGGATAAGTCCGCTCAAAAGGTATTCTTATATCGATGGGACAACCTGCTTGCTCCTTTAAAGGTATACAACGCCTCTACGGGTGAAAATAATGGCCCAAAATCGAGGAGAAATGACAAGAAGACGCCTGAAGGCGTATATTTCTTTACCGGGTCTTACAAAAAAAACGAGCTCGCTCCCAGATATGGGACAAGAGCCTTACCCATCGATTATCCTAATCCCATGGATAAGAAGAAAGGGAGGGATGGTTATGGCATCTGGTTTCACGGGCTTGATAAGCCGTTAAAGCCTATGGACACGAATGGTTGCATAGCGCTTGACAACACCAACATAGATGAATTGGCCACCTACATACAACTACATGATACCCCCGTCGTTATCAGCTCCCGAATCGAAATGGTCAGTCCGGGTGCACGGGAAAAAGAGAGAAAGCAACTGCTGAGTGTCATCGAAGGCTGGAGAAGGGCTTGGGAAAGGAAAGAGATCGACGAATATATGTCGTTCTATGGTCCTCGTTTCAGGTCCGATGGAAAAAATCGGGAGCAGTGGAAAAAATACAAGGCCCTCGTGGCGAATAAATACGATCGGATTACCGTGAAAATTGAGAACCTCAGGCTTCTGAAGAATGATGGTATTGTCCTGGCCAAGTTTGACCAGAGATACAGCACCGAAAGGCTTGAGAGTAAGGGGGAAAAGAGGCTTTATCTCCAGCAAAACAGCACGGAATGGAAAATTGTCGGTGAATTCTTCCACAAAGAAAAGGTAAGGCGTTTCGCACCGAAGAAGCCACGCCCCACCAGTTTAGAGGATATTCGAAGATTTATTTCTTCTTGGAAAAAGGCCTGGGAAGAGAAAGACTTGCACACCTATATGCTCTGCTATGACGCCGGGTTTCGATCCCGGGGTATGGACCTAAAGGCCTGGAAAAAACACAGGCAGAGATTAAACAGGAAATACCACTCGGTAAAAGTAGAGGTTATGGACATAAGCATCGTACAAGTCTCCAATTGGACGGCTAAGGTAAGCTTCAAACAGAATTATCAGGCCGATGCATACCAAGATTTCGGCCTCAAGAATCTTCTCCTTGTCAAAAGGGGTGAGCATTGGAAGATCAAGGAAGAGGAATGGCACCGACTAATTCAGAAATCCCGCCCGTAAAAAAGAAGCCTCGCGATGAGGACCGCCTCACGATCATGATCATGAGGAGCTTGGGACGCGTGCGCTCCTTCAAAATCTCTCCGCACATTGTTTTTTGGGCCACCCTCTTCTTTATCCTTTACATTCCCTTCTCTGTATTCATCATCAACAACTACATTAAGCTGTACCGTGCAAACAGGTCGCAGTCAACAAAGATAGAACAGCTTGAAAAAGAGGTTATCAAAGGGCAAAAAGACATGGGCAGGTTCCGACAACATGTGAACTTGCTCGAGGACTACATACGTCACCTGGAAGAGCCACAGAAGAAGAGCGCTACCCGCAGGACTGATTATACAAAGGAGAAGAGCGCCACCCGCAAGAATGATTATACAAAGGAAAAGAGCCCTACCCGTAAGATTGAAATTATACGGAAAGAAACTGTCATAAGTGATGCAGAGAGCCCGGCTGTAGATAGCGAAGAGGAAATGAAACCCATAGGGGCGGTGGATATTAAAGATATGGTCATCCAAAAAGAAGGCCCCAGGATGAGCGTGGAGTTCAAGCTGGTCAATATGAATCCTGGAGAAACTGCTGTGGGGGGCTATATCCATTTGATCGCCATTGGCAGTGATCCTAATCCGCCTCCTGAATGGACATTTCCCAGAGTGCAGCTAGAGGAAGGTATTCCGGTGAATTTCCGGCGGGGACAGCTTTTTCTCATCCAGAGATTTAAACCGGTCCATGGCAGATTTTATTTAACGTCTACTTCCGAACCGCCAACGGCCCTCAGGGTCCTCGTATACGATCAGTCGGGTCTGCTCATCCTGGAGAGGGAATTTGAGGTGAGCCATGTATCCTGATCCCAAACGCATTACAAGAGCTTTTCTCCTCGCCTTCTGTATCACTCTGTCCGTTTTTCTCTCCTTCCCCCCACCCGGACACACAAAGAAAGAGCATATCGTCTATTTTCCCAACACCGCCTATGAACTAAACGTATACAAAATATATGGAAAAAAGCCAGGGAAAACCTTAATGCTAATAGGCGGTATACAAGGGAACGAGCCAGGAGGGTTCTTGTCGGCGGATCTTTATGCGGACATGAGCCTCGCTAAAGGGAATCTGGTTGTGGTACCGCGGGCCAATTTTTATTCTATCATTTTGAATCAAAGGGGGCCCCATGGGGACATGAACAGGAAGTTTACCAACGGGGACACCGCCACTAGCATGGAAGACAAGATAGTTACCATCTTAAAAAAACTGATCAGTCAAAGCGATTACCTCTTAAATCTTCACGACGGAGCAGGGTATTACTATCCCAAATACATAAACAAGTGGCGTAATCCCAAGCGCTTTGGCCAGTCCATTATTGCTGATACGCATGAATACAGGGTTCCCGGGACCAACAGAATGATCAAATTGGGGGAAATGGCCGAAAAGGTCATTGGCGAAGTCAATCCCCACATCAAGAATGAACTGCACAAATTCCACTTCATGAACACCAAGACGGGTGCTAAAGACAGCCAGCATAGTGAACAGCGAAAATCTGCCACCTACTATGCGCTCACAGAACATCACATTCCAGCCTTTGGGGTAGAAACATCAAAGTTTTTACCCTCCATTGATCTGAAGGTCCGGTACCACAATCTTGTTATTAATGCGTTTAAGAGGATTTTCGACATTGTCCCTGAATCACCAAGCCTCGTCCTGGACCCACCCCTTCTGAAATATCTGGTACTTTCAGTAAATGGCCAAATTCCCATAGTCATCAAAGAGAATCAAACACTGCGATTGCAAGCAGGAGACTCCATTCATGTGTCCCACATCGAATCCAACTATGAGAGGGGGCTGAGTCTCGATATTCTTGGATACGGAGACCTGAACGATTATAGACGAGAATTTGTGATTTTCAGGAATACGAGCATCATCGTAAGAAAGGATAACCACATATTTGCCGAGATCCCCTTAAAGATCTCCAAGAAGAGACTCGGGGGAGAAGAGGCGAAGAGCCGGCCTGGGAAGTTAGACTATTTTGTGGTTGAAACAAAAGGTCACCGAATTCTTCTATCTGACGGAGAGACGCTTGATTTGGTCAAGGGTGACAAACTGAAAATTGTGGACATTCTCCCATCATTCCCTACCGATTCTGGAATCACGGTCAACTTCAAGGGATTTGTTGGAGACTGGAAGAACAATACAGGAGAGGATAGGGGATATGTCATTGATACGGGAGCAGACCTTATCAAGCGGTATTCCCTGCAAAAGAAAGGGGAATTGTATACTGTCATTGCCTCCAAGGCAGATAATGTGGTTGGTCGGATGATCATCAGGCTTACCCCACCGCAGATGGATTACCTGATCTTGAAAATAAACGATCACAGGCACGTCTATCTGAGACCAGAGGATGCTGTCTCTTTATCAAGGAAGGACAAAATATGCCTGCAAGAGGTACAGACAAACCTTTACAATAAGGGAGGCATTCACTTGAGCATCAACGGTCATAAGATCAAACCTGGAGAGATCAGAAAATTAAAGGAGTTGTGTGGATCTTCAGCCTACCTGAAGCATCAGGCGAAGGTGTCCAAAGGTCCCCATGTCCTGGGCAGAGTATTTATTAATATGAATTAGAAGCGTGTTGTCCGTGGCTCTTCGTCAGTGGGGCTATCCGATAATTCCTCTCATCTCCCAATTCACCCAATAGATGAAATGCATATCTTCTGCCCGTCGACCTGGCCTTGAAATGCCCGAGACTACGGACAACGGACCACAGACTACCCCGCATATTCCAAACTCAGCAGGTCATTCCATGGATCAGACTTCTTGACCGTTACCAGGATCTGCTGACCCTCAAAGAAGTCCTGGCCATTATCCCGCTTCATTTCCGCCACAAGCAGGAAATCGGTTAGAAGGATTCGGCACCTGCCTCTTAGAACATCGAGGACCAGGGCAGAGAATGTCTCTCCCTTATGTTGGAGGAGGTATTTCTGTATCCAGTATCGGATGCGGTTCCGTTTCACCCTTTCAAGATCCCTCAATATGGGCTCTACAGAGATCCGGATATTTTCCAGCTCTTCTTTATCATAAATGGGAGAACCGTCTATCAAATAACTCCTAATCTGACGCTGAACCACAAGGTCCAGATATCGTCTTATGGGTGAACTTGCATTTGTATACATATCCAGCCCTAAACCCGTGTGTGCTCTGGGTTCCGTATCAATCATAAGTGGATTGAGCTTACGCCGCTGCTTAAAAACAAAATAGAGATAACCCGCCTCATTTATGGACAATCTCTGAGTCGGTTCTTGCTGTCCCCTATACAGGATCGGGATTTTATTATCCCTGCAGAACCTGGCTGCTAGCCAGTTGTAAAAAATCATAAATTCGGCCACCATCATTCGGGAGGGTGTATTCTGTTCCACCATCTCCAAAGAGAGAGATGAATCGGGATAGATTTTCACGTAAACCTCTGGGAGCGAAAGGGTCAGGGACCCCTGGTCAATTCGCTTTTGACGCATGAATTGGCTAAGTTTTTGTGCCTCTTCTAGCAAGCTCTCCTTCATGTAGATCTCATTGACTTGATCATAGGTTAACTGCCGCTTAACATTCACAAGACTGAGCGTGAATCGGTAGTCAAGAATATTGCCGCTCTTGTCTAAACGGGAAATCAGGGAGATTGCATGTCGGTCACAGCCTTCCTTTAAACTCAAGGTATCTTGGGATAGATTTTGGGGTATCATGGGAATATGCCGGCGAGAGAGATATAAGGAAGAGCCCCTCTGTGATGCCTCCCCGTCCAGGAGATTATCGGGTGAGATGACTTGGGCCACATCGCTGATATGTATGCCAAGGAAAATGGAATCGGAAGTTATTTCTATGCTCAATGCGTCATCAAAGTCTCTCGTGAGGGGACCATCGATGGTAAAAGCATCAAGATGTCTCAAGTCCTCGCGCTTGTCCTCTTCAAACGCCGCCCTGACCAGTTTATCGGACAGATCTAACACTTCTTGGCTGAAAAAGGTCTTGATATCCAGTCGATGCAGGTCAAGGTTTTCATCCTCTTCCCAGACCCCAAGTTTTACCAGTAATTTTCTGGCCTGCTGTACATCTGATATCCCTGTTCTCAAGAGCAGCTCCTTGGCGTATTTGAAGTTTGGGGCCTCATTGCCGTACAGGGCCAGTTCCACAAGGAGATCAAGAATCTCCTCCTTGCATGATGGGTCTTGGACCACCCTGTTTTGCAGGATCTCTGTAAGCCAGGCGCTTCCCTCCCTAAGCCTTTTCTCCCTTTGAGCCTCCTCCTCTCTCTGCTTGATTATTTGCTCAACCATTTCTTCAGAATTGGGGAGAAACCGACCATCTTTCATTTTGAAATAGAGTCTATCTTCGAACAGGGCTCTCACCAACGCAGAGATGTGATCGTCAGTCGTTATCTCCCCAAAGCAGAGTTGGGCAAGATATTCATAGTCAAAACTCTGCTCCTCTTCTCTGACCAATTCCCAGAGTTCCTTGACCTGAACCTCTCCCTTAAGCCTTCTTCTCAGTGCCTCCGTTTGCTTCAATCTGCTCAGTAGCTCTTCCCTCGGCCCTAGGGTATCCATGGAGGTGTTTGAAATGAGTAGGGCCCTCTTTGGGGAGAGATTTAACTCGCGGTTGAAAGGGGTCAACAGGTGTAGCCTATTCCCTTTATCCTGCAGGCATAGGGTGCAGATGAAGCGTCCCTGATCAATATACTCGACGATCTTTCCCTCATTCATGGTCGCAACTTTGAATTCTCTCTTTTTCGCAAGTGATTGGTCCGCCTCGGCAGGTCAGGTAGATGAGCAAAACGGCATATAATTTCATCGGGCCAATAAGAAATTTAGTAACAACTAAGCAAAGTGATGTCAATAATAAGTGGCAATGGACTCACGGGAAGACCCATAACATTCTGTGTCAGTTGGGATACCACTCTGCTGGGGACCCACCCACAGGGCGGGGAGTCCAAGCGTAGCGCCGACACTCCTGTCTCGGCGGGCAGGTGATGTCTTGATGGTGCATCAGGAAAGAACGATTCTTCTTGACTTAAAGGGCTCTTTGTCGTTTCATGGGTGATCCTCTATGTATGGTTGTCTTTCTGGAGACGCGTTTAAACGTATGCCTTAACTGCAATGGGAAGGAAATGGACATGAAAGATACCATAGAGACTGCTGATGTGAGCGAAGAGCGAAAAAAAATGGCTAGGGAAATTGAGGCCGTGTTTGAAAGGTTTTACAAGGGAAAGACCGCCTACTCGCAAGGACAATTTTACAAAAACGAGTTTTACTTGCGAACAGATTATGCCCTCGTCGTTTTAAGCAGCAAGAATGATATTCTGGTCAGTTTTGCTGATCATACACGCCCGAGTTATGCATCCTTGTTCACGTTACTGTTAGACGACATCGAGGATACCAACCTTTTCATCTGCGAAGACTACAGTACAGACAAACATGGAAGCATGGTTTTAGATGAAGTGGATGGAGTTAGTACAGGCGTAGTCATATGGGACCAAAAGGAAAGGTACTACAGTATGTTGAGAGAGAAGGTGCAAAAAGTCGTGATCCGGAAGATAAAGAGAGATACGGACGAACAAGGAAGCGAAGCATAAATAATAGATCAAATATGGCTCATCGAAGACAGCCACTTAGCGCCCTGGACCTAGAAAAGGCTTTTATATAAACGCAACCAATTCAGACCCATGATCTTTTCCACAGCCCCCTCCCCGTAACCATGTCCTAGCATTATCTCCCCGAGCCGCGGTATCTTTGAAACGTCCTCTAGGCCCTCCGCAACCTGATCAAAGCCGCAGAAGTCAGAGCCCATGCCCACCCCTTCAGGCCCAAACTTCTGGACCAGAACATCAATATGAATAAATACATGCTCCAGATTGGCCTGTCCCCCTGGTGTGAGCATTTCGGGATTGAAGGTTACTCCCACTAACCCACCCCTCCGGATGATCTCTTCTGCCTGTTGCATATCGATATTCCTCTGGATATTGCAGACCGTCTTTATACCCGTATGGGATGCAACGATGGGGCCGTCGAATATGTCCAAGAGCTTCCAGAAGCATTTGGGATGAAGATGCGCCACGTCTATGAGGAGACCGAGATCATCGAGCACCCCGATCACCTCCAATCCTTCAAGAGAAAATCCTCCGGGAACCAAGACGCTATCACCATCCCCTATGCGGTTTCTCCCCCTGTGGGTCAATCCGACGATCCGAATTCCAACCTCTATCATTTCCTCAACAAAAGAGAGATTTCCCACCAAGGCATCGGCGTTTTCAAGAAGTAAAAGGGTCCCTACCATTTCAAGATCTTTTTGGACGCTTTCCAGATCGGTGCGTCCTTTCACGATTCGGACTTCGTCGAAATGATCGAGGGTGAAATTGAGAATCTCTTTTAGGTGCCCAATGGCCCCTTCCCCATTGAATTTATCCGGGCAATACAGAGCACTGGAAAAAAGTCTAAGCCCGACCTTCTTGATCTTATTCAGGGTAAAAGGCCCATCCTTTAGGGCACTCAACGGCAGGTCCTCAGGGAGCTTCGTCAAGTAATAGGTGAGATCCACATGCCCGTCCACGAATATGGAGCTCTTCAGCTTATTCCTCTTTTCCTGTGTTTCGGTCTCCGAAAGGATTTTATCAAACTCCGGACCATTTAGAATGAGTGATATCATTGATTTAAAATGTAATTTCTAAAATATAAAGGAGACCATACTTATAACCATGACCAAGAACATTTGACTGCCACGCGCCCTTCAGAATTGCTCACCGAAGTAACTTATGCCAGTTGGGGACTATCGGGGATAAACGTCATACCCGCGTAGGCGGGTATCCAGAAAACTTGCGGGATGCTTGCCCCCTGCATTTCATCCGGTACTTGAAGCGGGAGGAGAATGACCTGGGAGGGGGAAGCGATTCCTCTAAGGGACGCCTAAGCTTTCTTTTTCGCATCAGAGGCCAGGGCATCGGTCTCTTTTAGCGTAATGGCCCCAACCGGACAGGCCTCCACACAGGCCACATACGTCTCGTCGTCGAGGCGCGGGGACGCCTCCTCCCCATGAAAACTGATTACCGTTTCAAAACCCCGCTTGGCAAAAGTCAAAAGCGGTTTCCCATGCCCTTTTTGGATCACATAAACACATCTACCGCACAATACGCATCGGTTGGGATAATACTTCAAGACCGGGTGCTCTTCGTCTGTTTGGGGGTCTTTTAGGAACTGTTCCAGGCCCTTGGGTTTTAGACCCACCTTTAAGAACTTTGCCATATTCTGCAGTTCGCATTTTTTGTTGGCGGGACAGTTTGCGCAGTCCACTTCATGCACTGAGAGGAGAAGTCGAAGGGCAGAGCATTGCAATCTTCGCACAAAGGGAGTGTCTGTTTTGACCACCAAGCCTTCGCGGACCGGGATAGTACAGGAGGCTATCGGTTCCTCCTCTCCTTCTATTTCCACAAAGCACATCCTGCATGAAGCGTGAGGTTGCTCCATCTCCTCCAAATAGCAAAGGTTGGGAATATATATATCGTTTTCAAGGCAGGCCTGAAGAAGAGTCGTGCCTTCTCTCGCTTTAATCTCTTTATCATCTACAAGGATTTTAATCATCTCAGAGATCCGGAATGTGGGATTCATTATTGCCGGGCTGACGATCTTGGATTTAAGACCATCGCTACCTCGTACGAATCAACATTGCCAGATAGTCATTGCGACCCCCGCGGAAGCGGGGGGAAGCCGTTCGGCCTCGAGTTTCTCGACTCTACTCGAAACCCTGAGCCCATCGGCCGTGAACTCGAAGCCGGACCGTTCATCGAGAGGCTCCCGACCGAGAGGCAATCATCAATCCTCAACCGGGCGCTCAACAACGGGAGCCAATTCAGGAGGAGATACCCTCCTGACCGCATCATATTCTGGCGGGCAGGCGACCATGCACTCGCCACATTTGACGCAGAGTTTCTGGTCCACCCCTTTTTTTCGATTTCTGGTGGTAAAGATGGCCTCCACAGGGCAACTCCCAACGCAGGCGTCGCATCCGCGGGCACATTTCTCCAAGTCAATGTAGTAGGCGGTCAGCTCTCGGCACATGCAAGCCGGACATCTTTTCTCCTTGATATGCGCCACGTACTCATCCCTGAAATATTGCAGGGAAGTGAGGACAGGGTTGGATGCGGTCCTACCTAAACCACATAGGGAACCATATCTTAGATCTTGGCTCAAGGCCTCCAGTTGTTCCAGGTCACTTTCACGGCCCTCCCCTTTTGTTATCCGCTTCAGTATATTCAGCAGATGATGGGTCCCGATTCTGCAGAAGGTGCATTTCCCACAAGATTCCTTTTGGGTGAAATCCAGGAAATAACGAGCCACGTCCACCATGCAGGTATCCTCATCCATAACCACCATGCCGCCAGAGCCCATCATTGCGCCTGCTTCGGTCAGAGAGTCAAAGTCCACCGGGGTCTCCAAAAACTCTTGGGGCAGGCATCCCCCAGAGGGTCCTCCGATCTGCACGGCCTTGAATTTCTTCTTCTTGGGAATCCCGCCACAGATATCAAAAATAAGGGTTCCTAACCGGATACCCATGGGGATTTCCACCAGACCTGCATGAACAACATCTCCTACCACGGAGAAGATGGCGGTCCCTGGACTTTTCTCTGTTCCTATCCCCCTATACCAAGCAGCACCCTGGCTTATAACTGCTGGTATGGAGGCAAGGGTTTTTACATTGTTTACCACTGTGGGCTGACCCCAGAGGCCTTTTTGGACCGGATAGGGTGGGCGATACTGAGGCATACCCCGTTTCCCTTCGATGGATTGGATGAGTGCCGTTTCTTCACCACAGACAAAGGCCCCCGAGCCTTGGAATACTTCGATCTCCAAATGGAATGGACTTCCCAGAATGCCTCTACCCAAGAGCCCAAGCTCCTTTGCCTGCTCAACGGCCTTGAGGACCATTCTCACCGCGAGCGGATATTCCCCTCTCACGTAGACGATGCCCTTTTGAGCACCAATGGCGTATGCGCATATGGCCATGCCTTCCAGGATCTGATGGGGATTGCTCTCCAAGATCGTGCGGTCCATATAGGCACCAGGATCCCCTTCGTCCGCATTGCAGATGACGATCTTCTCCTCTCCTTCGGCGCACGCTGCCAATGCCCATTTCTTGCCCGTTGGGAATCCAGCGCCCCCCCTGCCCCGAAGACCAGAGTTTTCAACCTCGCTAATGACTTCGTCAGGTGCCCTTTGCAGTGCCTTCAGGAGGGCAGCGTATCCGTCCTCCGCAATGTAATCATAGATATCTTCCGGATCAATGCGTCCGCATTTCTCCATAACCACGCGCTCTTCTCGGTTGAATCGGGGGAAGTCCATGACCGAGGGTATGAGCTCATTTTCCTCCGTGGCACCCAGGACGTGCTCAAAAAGAGGATCGCCATCCTCTAAGAAAGATCTTACCAACATCCTGGCCTTGCCCGGCGTCACCTGATGATACAGAATTGGAGGAAATCCAGGGGTTTCTATGACAACGACCGGCTCTGCATAGCAATGCCCGACGCAGCCCACGGTATGGATACGGGCTTGGACGTCCCGTTCCGAAAGCACGCCTTCGAATGCCTTTCTCGTTTCCTCGGCACCAGAGGCTATGCCGCACGTAGCCATGCCAATGTGTATTTTAGGGCCTGACACCTCACTGAATGCCTTGCGACGTCTTTCTGCCTCATCACGAATGGCCCTGAACTGCTGATTAAGTTTTTCCTTATTCGCCAGATTCATCTCTCTTCTTTTCTCTCTCTTGCTTCTCCTTTTCTATCTGGAAACCAAGGAGCAGCCCTTCCACCTTGCTGGGAGCCATATGCCCTTGGATGGTTTCTTCAACAACGGCCACCGGCGCTAGAGCGCAGCACCCTACGCAGGCGACACGTTCGAGACTGAACTCTTTATCAGGCGTGGTCTCCCCATCCTGGATCTCTAGCTTTCTTTCAAAATTCTCAAGGATAATATCACCGCCTCTCACGTGACAGGCTGTACCGAGGCAGACTTTAATGGGGTGCTTGCCCGGGGGTTGAAAACGGAATTGGTTATAGAATGTGGCGACTCCATATACCTCACATGTGGCCAGTTCCAGATGCTCTGCCACCATTTTCATGGCTTCGGGATGCAGGTAGGCGTGTCGTTCTTGGACCGCCTGCAAAATAGGGATGAGATGCCTTCTCTCTTTTCCAAAGGATGAAAGGCGGGAAGCGATATCCCTTAGCATCTGCTGTTCTTCGGAATCCAACGTCTCAATCATTGCTCACTCCGTTCTAACAACACGACCCCCAGGGTTTTCCCCGGTGCGAGTATACGGATGACGCTAATCGAGGAAAACAAAACAATGGAGAGATTCAAAAAAGGAGAGAAAGCCACCGAGGCATCAAGGCGGCCGCCAAAAAGGGTAGGCCAATGTACTGTGCCTGATCGTCTTCGCCGGTGGATGCTCAAAACAGGTGAGCGGAAAAACGACCAAAGGTTCCTAAATCTTCTCCATAGCTCCGTATGCGCCCTGGATTCTGTCTCGCAGCAAAAAGCAAAGCCTCTCCAATACCCTAAACCCGAGCTCCGTGCTACCAAGCATCAACTGCCTCAGATCCGATCCTTTTATGGCCACAACCTTTGTCGGTTTTTGACAGGTCGCCGAAGACATGAGATTGTGGGGTTCACCCAGAAGTGTAGACCAGCAACCAAAAACCCTTCCCTTACCAAGAATTCCGATGACTACACTTCCCTGCCGCGCACCCATGTCCATAGACCTTTCCAAGAATATGTGGCCCTCTGCAATGACATAGAGGTGCTCCCCGAAATCACCTTGCCGGAAGATATATCCCCCTGGTTCATACGTCTCCACCTGACAGAGACTGGCTATCTGCTCGATACTGCTCTGCTCCAGTCCCTTGAAGAACTCGCTGCTTTCTAAGGCCTGTCTAATCTCTGAATGGCTCATGTGAGATCCCTTCATTTCTTAGAGGATTAAATATACCCCATTTGATCCAATGACGCTACCCCTTGCACGTGCCGACCATTCTAGTATTTTACAGAGGGGAATAGCCTGCTATCAGTGTGTGGCAAAAACAGGGCCGCCACGTATTCGTCCATAAAGGGCTGGTAGCTGGAAAGCTCAACGTTTGTCATGGACTTGGAAATGTTCACACATTTTTCAAAGGCAGACTCGGAGAGAAGCGCCATGCGGGCGCCCGTCAGAGAACTGTTCCCGATGAATCTTATTTTTTCCCCCGCCATATCCGGTAAAAGGCCAATAGCAATGGCTTTGGGGATATTCAGATAGTTCCCAAACCCCCCTGCCACATAGAAGGTGTCCAGTTGGTCAACAGCAAGCCCAATGTAGTTCATCAATGATCTGATGGCAGCAAAAACGGCCCCTTTTGATTTGATCAAATTGTCCACATCCGACTCAGTAATGACTATGGGATGTCTCGTCTCCGTCTCCTCTGGCCCTGCGATGAGATACTGAGGGATCTCATCTTCTGAACCCAATCTAGGATCTCTCAGCTCTCTGTTGAATTTCCCATCTGCTCCGATAATCCTATTCTTCACCAATTCATAGATGCAGTCTATGAGCCCAGAACCACATATCCCTTGGGGATTGGCGTTGCCTATAGTATCATATTCAACTCTACCATCACGTATCTCCACCTTTTCTATGGCGCCCCTTGTGGCCCGCATACCACACCGGGTCCCACCCCCCTCAAAGGCTGGACCAGCAGAAGCTGAACAGCATACGAGCC
>JASFIT010000008.1:0-28094 GCA_050122535.1 Desulfobacteraceae bacterium
ATCCCCCGCAGGTACCACATTGAAAGCACTGATGAACCTTTTGGCCGCTCAGTCTCTCCAGTTTCTCAAGGAAGTCTTTATCAACTGTTTTTGGTGAAATTTTTATGGGCATGTTTTCCCCCAATGCCTAAACAGGTGCGTATTTTACCCTGTCTTTTGTGCTGATTTTGATGTTGGGTGGAAGGTTAGGTCATTATGTGGGCGTGGCAATATAAAAAAAGGCCCAGCAATTTGTCAATCAAAACGACGTACCATAACATAAGATAGCTTTCAATTGTAGGTTTTTCAAGTGAAAGCAACGGGATTCACAAATGGTGTACGCCATTTACATCAAAGCCGGATTAGGTTATGAGTCGGGACATTGGAACACATCTAAAACCGAGGGAAAGAGGGAATAAGGAATGAATGCAATAGAATTCACATTCAGGGCAATAGGAGTCCTCAGGACGCCTTACAGATCAAAAAGTGGGGTGCCCATCCAGGGTATCTTTGATCCTGAGTCAAAAGGAAGGGCAGAAATTTTTGAACAATACGTATCCGGGCTTAAGGATATTGAAGGGTTTTCACATCTGATCCTACTCTACGTCTTTCATCAATCTGACGGCTACGATCTGATCTGTAAGCCCTACATGGAGAACCAGCTTCATGGGGTTTTTTCGATTCGGGCCCCGAAACGGCCAAATCCCATTGGATTCTCGGTCGTTCGTCTGGTTAGGAGGGAAGGAAGTGTCCTTTATCTGGCTGAAGTAGATATGCTGGATGAGACACCGCTGTTGGACATCAAGCCCTTTGTCCCAAAATTCGATCATAGGGAAAATGTCCGGGTAGGATGGATGAAAGGGAAGTTTCGAGATATGAAAGGGACACCCGTTTCCGATAATCGATTTTGAGAAAAAATTCACAGAAAACCAATTTAGGCGATTGACAACCAAATTTTAATCACCTATGGTAAGCGAAATATACTAAAATATTCGCTATTTCTTGGGCCTAAATACAGCATCTGAGTCAAAGCGTTTTTTCTTGACACGCTATCGCAATTTGTCTATATTCCGCCCCCAAAACAAAGGGGAGTTCTCGCGGATCAAGAATTTTTATTTTAGACATTTTCATAACTTACGTTATCAATGAAACTGGAAAAGCTCTTATCAGAAAAAGGCCCCTCCATTCTGGGCAAGTGGCTCAAATTGATCCTGGAGAGCTATCCCGCCGATACCCAAAGGTTCCTGAAGAAACAGAGGGACCCATTCGCCAATCCCATACGTCACACCATTTCCAATGAGATAGAAAATATTTACAAGGAACTCCTGAAAGGAGTGGATCGAGAAAGGGTCTCTCCTTTTTTGGACAGAATTATCCGAATCCGGGCTGTTCAGGATTTCTCCCCCTCTCTGGCTATAGCCTTTATTTTCCAACTGAAAAAGGTCATCCGGGATGAACTGGAGAAGGAGATTCGAGAACACCAGCTCTCTGATGATTTGTCCGTTTTTGAGTGCAAGATCGATGACCTTGCTCTTTTCACCTTCGATATCTACATGAAGTGCAGGGAAAAAATTTACGCACTCAGTGCAAATGAAGCGAGGAATCAGGTATATAGACTGCTCCAGAAAAAAGGTCTCATGACCGAGATCCCTGAGTGGGAGCCGCCCCTCACGGAAAGCAACAACTCATAGAATCGCTAGGCGATTCCCCTAATTGACGAGGTGAGCGTATATGAACTTCATTGTAAGCATCGTGGTCTCTGGTTTTATCGTCACAGTTCTTGTCTTGATCCCCCTGGTGGGGGTTTGGGCGTTCGATATGCGTGTGCTCTTCGGCATCGTCATACCATATCTCGCCTTCCTTACCTTCTTTGTGGGGATCATCTATCGCGTCATCGGTTGGGCACGCTCGCCTGTCCCTTTCCGGATCCCCACCACTGCAGGCCAGCAGAAAACCCTGCCATGGATCAAACACAGCAAACTTGATAATCCCTCAAACACGATCGGTGTGATAGGCAGGATGATCTTTGAAGTGCTCACCTTTCGCTCCCTTTTCCGGAACACGAGGATGGAATTCAGGGGAGGCCCGAGGATTGGCTATGAGTGGGAAAAATGGCTCTGGTTATTTGCCCTCATGTTTCACTATTCCTTTCTGGTGGTGGTGATTCGACACCTGAGGTTCTTCACCGAGCCCATACCCGGTTTTGTGCAGTTCGTTGGTTACATGGATAGTTTCATGCAAATAGGTGTGGTTCCATTTTCGGGATTCGGGTTGCCGGCTCTGATGCTGAGCGGTTTCGCATTACTCGGGGGTGTAACCCTTCTCTTCCTCAGAAGACTACTCTTATCTCAGATGCGTTACATCTCGCTCCCAGCCGACTATTTTCCCCTGTTTCTGATCACGGGGATCGCCATTACAGGTATCCTTATGAGGTATCTGCTCAAAGTGGACGTGGTCAGTGTGAAGGAACTGACCCTTAGCTTAGTCAGTTTTAAGCCCAAGTCCCCTGAAGGCATCGGGGTCCTCTTTTACATTCATCTCTTTCTTGTGAGTGCACTTGTCGCCTATTTCCCCTTCAGTAAGCTCATGCATATGGGGGGAATCTTTCTCAGTCCCACGCGAAACCTCTCCAACAACAACCGCGTTGTGCGGCACATCAACCCCTGGAATTATCCCGTGAAAACGCATACGTATGATGAGTACGAAGAGGAATTCAGGGACAAAATGGTGGAAGCGGAGATCGCTGTAGAAAAAATGCCTGAAACGCCGGCTGAAGAAGAGGCTGCCCCGGCAGAAGAAGGAGAGGCTGAAGCAGAAGAAAAAGGAGAAAAGGAGTAGTTATGTCAGACGTTCCCACACCAGAAGAATTGGCAAAGATTGATCACCGCCCTCCTATATGGAAGGGATGGATGTACACCCCTCCGGAGATCAAAGCGGGAATTGCCTGCTATGGTTCAAAGCCCAAGAATCTAGAATATGTAGGCATGCCCAACCCGCGGGAGTGGTCCCCCTTTGATGAGGACTGGAAACTGCCCGAGAACTGGAAAGAGATCGTCCTGGAGGGTCTTAGGGAGAGGCTTGACAGATTCAGGTCCCTGAGGATCTTCATGGACATCTGCGTCAGGTGCGGCGCCTGTGCCGATAAATGTCACTTTTTCATAGGCGGGGGCGATCCGAAGAACATGCCGGTTCTCCGGGCAGAGCTCTTGAGATCCGTCTATCGAAAGGAATTCACCACGGCAGGAAAGATCCTTGGCATGTTCGCAGGGGCAAGGGCATTGACCTATGATGTGCTCAAGGAGTGGTGGTCCTATTTCTTCCAGTGCACTGAATGTCGCCGATGTTCCCTTTTCTGCCCTTACGGGATTGATACGGCTGAAATCACCATCATAGGAAGAGAACTTCTCAATCTTCTCGGTTTGAGCACCGATTGGGTCTCTGCCCCCGTGGCCAATTCCTACAGGACAGGAAATCACTTGGGCATACAGCCCCATGCGTACAAGGATATGATCGACTTCTTTGTGGAGGACATTGAGGAGATCACAGGGATTAAGATGGAGCCAAGTTTAAACAGGAAAGGGGCTGAGATCCTATTCATTACCCCTTCTGGCGATGTCTTTGCCGATCCCGGCACGTATACCGCCATGGGATATATTATCCTATTCCATTATCTGGAGAGTCTCGGGCTGGACATCACTTGGAGCACGTACGCCTCTGAGGGCGGGAATTTCGGATTCTTCACCTCACACGAGATGATGAAGAGGCTCAATGCCAAGATGTACGCTGAGGCGAAGCGACTGGGCGTGAAATGGATCCTCGGAGGGGAGTGCGGTCATATGTGGAGGATCATCAATCAGTACATGGACACCATGAATGGCCCCGCGGATTTCCTTGAAGAACCCGTCTCTCCCATAACTGGGACCAGGTTTGAGAATGCAAAATCCACAAAGATGACTCATATCACAGAATTCACGGCCGATCTCATCAAAAACGGCAAACTGAATCTGGATCCGAGTCGAAACGATAATCTGGTGGTCACCTTCCATGACTCCTGTAACAATGCAAGGGGCATGGGTATATTTGAAGAACCGCGGTATGTGATCAAGAACGTGTGCAACAACTACTATGAGATGCCGGAGAATACCATCAGGGAGCAGACCTTCTGTTGCGGCAGCGGAGCGGGGCTGAATGCAGGAGAAGATATGGAACTCAGGATGCGCGGCGGCCTGCCAAGGGCCAATGCGGTAAAGTATGTCCACGAAAAACATGGCGTAAATATGCTCGCCTGTATTTGTGCGATAGATCGGGCTGCCCTACCACCTCTGATGGAATACTGGGTTCCGGAGGTAGATGTCACCGGCATTCATGAGATGGTGGGCAATGCCCTGATTCTTGAGGGCGAGAAAGAGAGGGAGACAGATCTACGCGGTGAACCCCTCCCAGGCAAGGAGGAAGAAGAGGATGCTGTATGATGGATGGAAGATCATTGTAGGACTGATAATAGGCATCGGTCTGCTTTCATACCCCTTCTGGCCGACTGCAGGTAAGTTGGGCGCCAAGACGCCTGAGCCGGAGCTCACGGCCAAGGCCAAGGAGGCCAAAGAGTGTGTTGAGCCCAAGTCATATATAAAGAACCAACACATGAAATTGCTGGACGAGTGGCGGCAGGAGTCCGTCCGGGACGCCAACAGGGTCTACAAGAGCAGCACGGGCAAGATATACGACAAGAGTCTTCAAAATACATGCATGGAATGCCATTCAAACAAGAGCAAGTTCTGTGACCAGTGCCATAACTATGCGGGAGTCGACCCGTTCTGCTGGGAGTGCCACATTGAACCCAAGGAGAAGACGTAATGGCCATGAACAGAAGAGAATTTTTGAAGATTGCTGGGTTTTCCACCCTTTTGGGGCTTGGAGGCAAAGCGGCCTTTGAACTGCTGGCCCCGGGTGAAATTGAGGCCGCCATGGAAGAGATTCCTCTCACAGCGGGGAAGAAATGGGGAATGGTGGTGGATATGACCAAGATGAATGATGAGATTATGGATAAGGCCATCAAGGCCTGCCATCGTATCCACAATGTCCCCAAGGTTGCAAACCCGAAGCAGGAGATCAAATGGATCTGGAAAGAGACCTATGAGCATACCTTTCCTGGCCAACACCATGAATACCCGGCTGAGGCGTATCACGGCAGAAACTTCATCCTGCTTTGCAATCACTGCACCAACCCGCCCTGTTGCAGGGTATGCCCCACAGCGGCCACATGGAAGCGGGAACAGGATGGCGTGGTTATGATGGATCAGCACCGGTGCATCGGATGTCGATTCTGCATGGCCGCATGTCCTTTTGGGGCTAGGAGTTTCAATTACGGCGATCCGCGAAAGGCTCCCGAAGAACTAAACCCAGGATTTCCAACCGATATGACCTACCCCACGAGGAGCAAAGGGGTGGTGGAAAAATGTAATCTGTGCGCGGAGAGACTGGCAAAGGGTCAGATCCCGGCATGTGTGGAGGTGGCCAACAAGATAAAGGAAGGTGCCTTGTCCTTTGGTGACTTGGCAGACAGAGACTCAGAGATTAGGGAAGTTCTCCGTGGACACTATACCATTCGACGGAAACCCGAACTGGGGACAGGGCCTAACGTGTATTATATAGTATTAGGATCCCCCACCCAGACCCTCCCCCTGAGGGGGAGGGCAGGGAGGGGGTGGAGGTGGTTATGTTAGAGAAGGCAATAAGAGGAAGTCAGACTTACTGGGGATGGCTCATATTCTTGCTCCTCGTGATCGGGGTGGGTGCTGGCAACTTTATTTACCAATTTTTTGAAGGCTTGAAAATCACGGGCATGAGCAGGGATGTGTCTTGGGGTTTGTATATTGCTCAGTTCACCTACTTGGTGGGTGTGGCAGCCTCGGGCGTGATGGTTGTCTTGCCCTACTACATACACGATTACAAAGCCTTTGGCCGGATTACCATTTTGGGCGAGTTTATGGCTATTGCCGCCGTCACCATGTGCATTCTATTTCTTTGGGTGGACCTGGGTCAGCCCATAAGGGTACTCAATGTAATGCTTTACCCACAACTCAATTCGATCATCTTCTGGGATATGGTCGTGTTGACCGGATATCTCATACTGAATGTGCTTATCGGGTGGAACGTACTGAGTGCGGAGCGCAAGGGCATCCATTATCCCAAATGGGTGACACCTCTGATCTATCTCTCCATTCCCTGGGCCTTTAGCATCCATACCGTAACCGCTTTCCTCTACCAGGGTCTGCCTGGCAGGCACTTCTGGATGACCGCCATTATGGCAGCCCGCTTTCTCTCCTCTGCCTTTGCCTCCGGTCCTGCACTTCTTCTTATTATTTGCTTTTTTGTGAGGAGGTTTACAAAATTTGATCCGGGAAAGGAGCAGATGCGTACGCTGGCCAGCATTGTCACTTACGCTATGATTCTTAACGTATTTTTCTTCTTGCTAGAGCTCTTTACCGCCTTTTACAGCCAGATACCGGGCCATATGGTCCACTTCCAGTTCCTTTTTGCTGGACTCGAAGGGCATGGCAGACTCGTTCCCTGGATGTGGGCTGCCGCATTTTTTGCCCTTGTCGCTCTTATCCTCCTGATCAATCCCAGTACACGCCGGAAAGAGGATACCATGCTCGTGGGTTGTGCGGCCGTCGTTATCGCCACGTGGATCGATAAAGGGATGGGGCTCGTTATCGGTGGTTTTACCCCCAATCCCTTTGAAAGGGTCACAGATTACTGGCCCACCGTGCCTGAAGTTCTCATTACTTTGGGGGTTTGGGCGACTGGCTTTTTTATACTGACCGTCCTTTTTAAGATAGCTGCCTCAGTTAAGGAGGAAGTGGCTGGATATTAAATAGCTTCCATCCAGAAATGGCTCTTTTTCTTCGCGCTCGCTCCGCTCAGACCCCACCCCTTTGGCGCGGGTCCCCGGTTTCCGCTGAGCGTCGTTCTCCGCGGGTCTCCGCCTGCGACCTACTTAAATGTACGCCTCGGCGAAAACCCTTGCGTGTCCCGCCGTAGCTTGAAAGCGAAGGCGGATGCGGCCTAGCTCAACAAAAAAATCCCTCATTTCTGAATTGGAAGCCTTAAGACCACTCAAAGTGATTGATTCTGAATATATGGGTGGGTACTAGCCAGGGCTAAGGCAAGTTGTTGGGATTCGAAAGGGCTTATTCCGATTCGGAAGGCCCTTTTTTGATGCGTAGTTCCGGCTTCTTTCTCATTTTACCAGGTTGACTCCTTTCCCTCCACCAGTTGTGTGCCCTCTCCTGGGTAGACATGGCGATCTTTTCGGGGTGTGGGTTTTCCCACCGTGTGCCATTTGTCAAGGCGCGGATCAGGGCCTTCTTTTGTAATATCAGATGGTGCGGTGTCAACCATTGTTGGCTTCTTACGAATGTCAATTCCCTCCACATTGTAACTAAACTCAATGGGTATGCCGTTGGGATCAAAGGCGTATATGGAGTGTATAAAGCCATGATCGATCATCTCAGAGACCCAGAATCCAGCAGCCTGGAGTTTGTCATACAATTGCCACAGGTCCTCTTCCGTTTCCACCCCCAGTGAGACATGGTCAAATATGAATGGCCCTTTGACAGGGCGGCCATGATCTTTTTCTTCTATAGGTTCCGCATGGGGCCACTCAAAAAAGGCGATAAGGTCGTTTTCTGAGATCTCAAAGAAATAGTGTCGGTACCCTGGCTTTCCAAGCCCAGCCACCAGCCTCATGCCCAACAGGTCGCGCCAGAAGCGAATGGTCTTGTCCATGTCCCCGGTGACCATAGCCAAGTGATTAATTCCACTATATTTTATCATGAGCTTCCTCAATTTTATGAAAACCAAGTTTCCAGATCAAAATACCCTATTTTGCCCTCCATCGTAATGAGGAAATGGCATCTGGTCAAGTAAGGAAAAATTTCACAAAAAAGACTTGACACCTCTTATATTACTTTGTTACATAACCCCACCATTGTGTTCAGAGGGCAAAATGTGCTTGCCCCGTGTCATCATAACTTGTCAAAATTCCTAGTGAAGTTTTAAATTTCAATATAGAGGAGGAAGAAGCAAATGGGGTATGAAGTAGAAGTTGATGAGGAGAAATGTGAAGGTTGCGAAGAGTGCGTGGAGGTCTGTCCCACTGATGTCTATGAGATGCAGGATGGTAAGTCCGTGCCGGTCAACGCCGAGGAGTGTCTCGGTTGTGAGAGTTGTGTCGAAGTCTGTGATCAGGAGGCCATAACGGTCACCGAAACTTAAGAAACAGACCCAATCGTTCAAAAAGCTATTTCAAATCCCTCCTACCCCCCCTTGCAGGGTTGGGTAGGGGGGATTTTTTCTCCTGATAACATTCCCCTCCCTTGAGACTGTTTCGCCATTTGTCATCGCGGCCAAGTTCCACGAAGTGGAATGCGACCCGCAATCCAGGACAGATTAATTCTTTGCATTTCTCTGGATTCCCCTTCGATGCTTCGACGTTGCTCAGCATCGACCCTGAGCCATGGTCGAAGGGTCGACTTCGCTCAGGGTGGTGAGCCTGTCGAACCACGGATCTCCTCCAGCGCAGCCGGACCCGTCCGGAATGACGAGTTGAGGGATAGGTTGAATGGGGGGAGGATATAAAAAAGCCGCTCTGCGAAGAGAGCGGCTTTTTTTGTGGGATTATATAGATTTCTTACTTCTTCTGATGGCAATCATTGCATTTCTTGAAGGGCGCCTTTTTGCTCGGATCCTTCTTCATGATCTCTTTGTGGCAGTTCTTGCAGTTCTTGTGGTAGGCAATATTGAGTTTGAGCGTCTTCCCCTGCTTTTTCTTGGGATCATGGCAGTCAGCGCACTTTTTTACCGGCTGACCCTCCTTCCAAACATTTTTCCCATTTTCGTACTCGTGGTGGCACTCGTTGCAGGCCACCTTATAGTCCACGCTGTGTTTTTTGTGGGTTAATTTGACAGGCCCCTTTTTGTCGGTCTTGTAACCCTCATTACTAATCATGATCTCATCGGGCACATCCGCAGCCGTAAGCACACCAACACCAAGAAACATCAGGCCAGCGAGAACAGCGACCCCCAGACTCCAGATTCCCTTTTTCATCAGTGTTTCTCCCTCCTTTTTCAAATTAATTCGACAGCTTAGACTCGTTTCCCTAGAACGAGATGACTGCCCTATTCCTCGATTTTGAGCGAATTCAATATAGTAAAGACTAATAAGGCTTGTCAAGCGGTAATCTTGTCAAGACTCTCCCAACTTTTCATCAAGCTCGGCAACAATTTGACGCAAAAACCTCAGCGTTTCCAGGGCTTCCTTTTCATCTATTTTTTGGATGGCAAAACCAGCATGTACAATGACATAGTCTCCCACCTTGGCATCCTCCTGCAAAAGCAGGCTCACTTCCCGCTGGGTACCCTCAACATCAATGGTGCCCATCTGGTTCTCAATGCTGACAATCTTGGCAGGCATGCCTAGACACATGTTCCATGTCTCCTTTTGAGTGATAAGGAACACCGAGGCGATCAAGTTCTTTGAGTACCATGTCAATCAGGGAGTCCACTTTTTCCTGGACCACAGGTGTCAATTCAATGCTCAAGTTTTCAATGTCCAGAGGTTCAACGCCAAGTATGACGGTTTCGGGGACCTTATCAAGGGCCTGGCATGAAGTTAATGTCTCCAAAAAATCCACCTGATGGAGTGAATTTTTGGCGAGAATACGCTTCGGTACGTCATCTCCTTTCAACCGATAGAGGAACCCGGGTTCCTTTCCATTCTTTACCGCATCAACCACGATGAGATGGTCCGCCTCTGAGATAACGCCGAGAAGAGACAGGCCCAGGACCCCTCCATCTAAGACAGATACGTTATCGGGAAACGCATATCGCTCCTGTATTCTTTCAATAACACGGATGCCCACGCCCTCATCCGTAAGGAGGATATTGCCGACCCCCAAGACTAAGATCTGTTCAGATGCCATGATAGATAGAAACCCGAGCAATATATTTGGATGGTGAAGAAATTCACAAAAATAGAACTAGCATAGTATTGAGCGTGAAACAAGGGAAATCATTTTACGCCTTATAGGCCTCCACCCGATTTCGCCCAAGGGCCTTGGCCTGCTGGAGCGCTTTAGACGCCATCTCTATGATATCACTAGGCGTATCATTTTGTTCAGCGTTTAAAGAAACAAGACCGATGCTCACAGTGATGTGCAGTGATGAAGCATGGCTTTCAAAGGGGTGTTCGGCGAGGTCTTGCCTGAGGCGCTCACACACGGTTTGGGCTTGGGCCGTGGGACTGTTGACCAGCATGACGGCAAATTGTTGCCCACCGTAACGGCAGGCCTGGTCACTACTCCTCACGTGCCTCAGAACAAATCGGGCCACTTCCGACAACATTCGGTCTCCTGTTTCAGGACCGTAGGTCAGATTGATTCCTTTGAAGTTGTCCAGGTCCATCAGAAAGACGCTGAGAGCTGTATTATATCTTTTGCTTCTGGCCATTTCTTTCTCCAAGACGTCCATAAAAGACTCCCGGTTCTGGAGGCCAGTCAGTGAATCATCTGTAGTGACATCTGACAAGCGTTGTGTGGTAAATTCCAGCTTATCACAAATGATGGACATGAGATTAAAGAAGAATTTCTGTGCCGTTGGGGGATACAGCCACTGCAGTCGCTTGATCATCTTGTCGTTGATCTGCAATAGTTCAGTCATAGTGGTAGCGATGACAGAGGCAGATCTTTCGCATGACCGCAGCATGCCCATCTCTCCGACCACGTCACCAACCCCGAGGGTCCGGATGAACTTTTTGTTCCCATGGATATCTTCCGGATCCGCATCATCCAGAGTATCTGCCACTTCCAGTTCCCCTGAAATAATGGCGAACATGGAATCGCTCATCTCACCTTTTCTGAATAAGATCTCTCCTTTTTCATATGTCCTTAACGTCCCGGCCAGCAGAATGTAGTGAACTTGGGTCTTCGAAAGACCACTGAAAAGGGGTATGCCCTTTTCAGGATCCTTACCCAGTTTAAGCCTTACCAAATCCCACAGAGTTACCAGTTCCACGTGCGTCATCAATGAGGGAAGGATAATTAAATCCCCCACCAGTGCAGATGCCATTGTAATAACCATCATCAGGCCGAAGACGGCTGTGGGCTTGAAGTGGGAGAATATCAATATGGCAAATCCGAGGCCGATGGTGCAGGTGGTAAAAACAATAGGTCGGCCCACGTTTTGAATGGTATCTTGAAGGGCACGCTTCTTATCCAGGTCCTTCTTAAACTCCCGGTTGTATCTGACCAGGTAATGGATTGTGTCATCAACAGCCAACCCGATGGCGATGCAGGCAACGAGACTGGTTGCAACAGAAAGCTCAATGCCCAGCCAACCCATGAGCCCAAAATTGACAATAATAGGGAAACAATTTGGAACAATGGCAATGAGACCAACTTTGCCAGACAGAAAGAGCAAGAACATGATGCCGAAGATGAGAACCAGGGTAAGCGATAGGCTCTTCACTTGTCCTTGTGTAAGAATGTGGCTGCTCTCAGATATGACAATGCCGAATCCCGTAACTTGGAAACGGAAATCCTTTGTAAAAGTCTCTCGAAGACGATCCTGTATCGTTTTCCTGATCCGCAAAAACTCTCTAGAGCTGGAGATATGCGTTCTCAAAAGGATATTTACCTTTGAGAGGTCTTGAGCCATGAACCTTTGAAAAGTGTCTTGCCCCAACATGGTCTTGTAGCTGTTCATCAACATGCGTACCTCAAAGGGTTCCTCTGGCATCGCATAGTATTTTTGCTCATATTGATTCGAGGCATAGTTGACCAATTTAAGGTAGTCGGCAAAGGAGATGGTCTTGTCCACACCCTGTAACGTGTTCAGGAAATCCTGGACGCGCACAATCTCGTTTAGGTGGTCAGGATTCTCGTAATAGTCCTCTTTTCTGCTATCCAAGACCACATTTATGGGAAAACTCCCCGCCATGTCCTGGTAAATGTCGTGAAAATGCTGGCTGATAGGCGTCTCTTTTTTAAAAAAGCCAACAGGGTTGGTTTCCACCCTAATTTGGAAAATGCCTGCGAGCCCAATGACGGCAATGAGTGCAATGATGGGAAGCGTCACTTTTTGATAATGCAGGTTTATCTGTGTAATTTTTTGTAGAAGCCCATGAAGAAGATCTTTTTTCAATAGAGGAGGCTTTGCCTTTTTCTGGGGGAAAGGAAGCAGGGTGAATACGGCTGGCAAGAATACGAGCATGATGATCAGCATGCTCCAGATCCCGAAACAGGAGAAGATAGCAAATTCTCTGATACCAGAAATCCTGTTCAGGAGAAGTGATCCAAGACCGATGGAGGTGGTGACCACAGCCAGTGAATTGGGGAATCCAATTCGTAGAAAGCATTGATAGGAGGCTTCCTTCCGAGAATCAATCTGTTCGATTTGGGCAAAATACTCTGGAAAGATGTACATACAGTAAGCTGTGCCAACGGCAATCAAAAAGATGGGGACGATCATGGTGAGCATGGCAAGCGGAGTCCGGGTCAATCCCATCAGACCGAATGTCCAGATCAATGCCATCAGCACGGAACCAACCGGGATCAAAATGCCTCGAATATTCCTGAAAAAGAAGAAGAGAACACAGGCGATAATAAGAAAGGTAATGGGTGGTAGCCTTTTGAAGTCCTGTTGTGTATAGGTTGCCAAGGCCTTTGAAACAAGGGGCATGCCTATCTGGTATAGGGACAGCCCTTTCCTCTGATGATCAATGATCATCTTTACAGAGTCGATGACTTGATCTTTTTCCTTTGTGTCCTCGAGAATTAGAGTGATGACCGTCGTTTTCTTATCGGCTGAAATGAGATTCTTGGGAAATAAGTCGATAGGAATGATGATCTTTTCAAAATCCGCAAGACTCCACTTGCCGGTCGCATCCATATCCGTTTTGATAAAGGGTAGGCTGATAACCCTTCTGACACCCCCTATCTTAGAAAACTTCTCTGAAAGTTGCCTGATCTGTTGAAAGGTGTTCTTCTCAAAGATATTATTGGCTTTGGCCACCACAAGGATGATTTCTTCCGTACCGAATTCCTTCTTGAAAGATTCATAACGAAGGCTTTCAGGGAGGTCTTCAATGACCATATCGTAGATGGAGGTCTGGAAGCGCAGTTTGGGCAGTTGCGAGGCAAAGAAAAGGGTAATGAGAAATAAAAGGATGATAACCTGGAGAGGATGGTCGACGATAAATCTCAACCAGTTCCTTGTCCTGATGGCTTCAGATAGGCGTGTCACAGCCTCAGCTCCGGCAAGTGGGGGAAAAGAGGAGCCCCTCAGCTCCCGGGAAGTGGAAACTGAGGGGCAATCGAAACATGGTTATTTTAGAGCGCCTTGATCTTATAGACCTGATTTGAATTTGGGTCTATCACATGAACGCCGCATGCCACACAAGGATCAAAAGAGTGTACCGTGCGAAGGACCTCTAAAGGCCTTTTGGGGTCTGCCACCGGGGTTCCGATCAGGGCTTCCTCCACAGGGCCCAATTTTCCTTTGACATCCCTTGGTCCAAGGTTCCAGGTGGAGGGCACCACATATTGGTATTTGCCAATTTTCTTGTTTTCGATCTGGATCCAGTGACCCAAAGAGCCCCTCGGGACATCATTGAGCCCCACGCCCATCCCGCTCTTGGGCATGCTCCAAGACTGGTAGGTCTTGTCGTTACCTTTTTTCAGGTTCCCAACCAGTTCAAGGACCCACCCTTCCATGGCTTGGCCGATCACAAGGGTCTCAAGGCCTCGGGCTGCAGTCCGACCCAGGGTAGAGAACAAGGCGGTGACAGGGATATCCAGTTGTTTCAGCGTGCCATTCACTGCACTCTGTATATCTTTGTGCCCATTGGCATAGGCCACCAGGACCCTTGCGAGAGGTCCCACCTCGCAGGAGGCACCCTCATATCTTGGCGCTTTGAACCAAGAGTATCTGTCTTTGGTGTCGTAGCGCCCATGTTGTGGCTCTGTCTCACCCTTGAACGGGTGCCTATCCCTTCTCCCTTTGTACCAGGAATGGGCCACATGCTCGGTGACCTTATTCTGCTCAGCCATTTCCACGCCCTTGAGATTCCTGTTCAGGATTACCCCACGTGGCATGAAGAGGCTCGCGGGCTCCTTACCCGATTGTGGGAATTCACCCCAGGCATGAAAATTGGTGGTTCCTCCAATGGCTCCCCAATCCTTGTAAAAAGAGGCAACAGCTACCAGGTCTGGGATATATACGTCTTTGATGAAGTCTTGGGTTTCTTTCCAGATATAAAGAAACTCGCCGATGCGATCCGGTGTCAGGTCTTTGACGCAGGTGACACCACCAACCACAAAGCTTTGGAGGTGGGGGTTCTTGGCACCGAATATGGCGTGCATGCGGGCCGCCTTGGCCTGCAGACGCAGGGCCTCAATGTAGTGGGCGGCCGCCATCAGGTTGGCCTCGGGCGGGAGTTTATAGGCCGGGTGTCCCCAGTAGCCATTGGTAAATGGGCCCAATTGGCCACTGTCCACAAAGGTCTTGATCCTCTGCTTTATATTCTCAAAATAGACAGCCCCGCCCCAGGGTGCCTTACTCAAGTTATCAGCCAAGGCTGCCGTCTTCTTGGGATCCGCCTTCAGGGCGCTAACCACATCCACCCAGTCCAGGGCGTGAAGATGATAGAAGTGAACAATATGGTCATGCTGAAACTGGGCACCCATCATGAGGTTTCTGATGATACGCGCATTGTCAGGGATCTTGACCCCTACCGCATTTTCCACTGCCCTCACCGAGGACAGGTAATGGACCATCGTTCAGACGCCTCATGTACGCTGACAAAAGAGTGGGGCATCGCGCGGATCACGTCCTTGCAGGATAAGCTCTATTCCCCGGAACATCTGTCCAGAGCTCCAGGCATTTACCACCTTACCTCCAGCCACCTCCACCTCAATCCTCAGGTGGCCTTCGATCCTTGTAATAGGATCTATCACTATTTTCTTGGCCATTTTCTCTCCTCCCTTTTCTTTCTGTTGCAGGACATGGATTCAAGATCAATCTGCCACTTAGGTCTTTTGTTCGAAGAAGGGTGTCATTTTGTCCCAGAAGCCCGGCTCGCTGCAGCCGATGCAGGGATGCCCTGCCTCTATGGGCCAGCTGGTGCCATCGTTAAACTTTGCAATGGGACAATTGTTGTACGTGTCCGGGCCCTTGCATCCCATTTTGTAGAGGCAATAACCCAGTTTCGCCTCTTCAGAGCCGAACTCCTCCACGAATTCGTCATTCTCATAGTGGCCCCTTCTCGGGCACTGATCATGAATCGTTTGTCCATAGGCGAAGAGAGGCCTCCCCAGATCATCCAGTTCGGGAAGCTTACCCAGTAATAGATAGTTAACAATCGTGCCGACCAGGTTTACAGGGTTTGGCGGACAACCAGAGATATTGACCACCTTCATGCCGAGGGCATCGCCAACCCCTTTGTAGCCACCCGGATTGGGCGCAGCCGCCTGAATCCCACCAAAGGTGGCACAGCTGCCATGCGCGATGACTGCCGCAGCCTTGGGACACACATCCCGTGCGATCTCCAGGAAGGTGCGGCCGGCAATCTTGCCGTAGGCACCATCATACTTAGTGGCAATGGCGCCTTCCACCAAACAGATGAATTTCCCGTTGTGCTTTTTCACAGCTGCATGGAGGTTATCCTCCATCTGGCGGCCCGCTGCCGCAAAGATCGTTTCATGATATTCAATGGACACGATGTCGAGAACCAGTTCGTCAATCCATGGATACATGGTCCTCAGGAGGGCTTCCGAGCAGCCCGTGCACTCACCAAAGTGTAGCACGATCACGGGTGGCCGCTGCTTGGGCACTGCGAAGACCTCCGCCACCTTGGGGATAAATGATGAAGAGAGCCCCATGGTAGCGGTCAGAAATCCGCAGAATTTCATGAAGTCCCTTCGCGAGATCCCCTTTTGCGATAGCCTGTCGTAAAAGTCTTTCTCCTCGTTCATTGGCACCTCCTGGCAAGGGTTAACGGTTCATCCACCTCTAAAATATACAAACTAAGTATAGAGAAGAAAAAGATGCGTTTGTCAATCGTTTTTGATAAAGAAAATAGACCTGGTAACAATGTGAAAAAAAGAACAAACCCCCTCTAATTCTTCGTAAACTCTGAGGGTGGAAGGGCCCCACCTGGTGGCTGAATGAGTGAGCAAGATAATACTTTGGGCGTTTAAAAACCACCTGGGCTAACCGGCATTCTCTGGAGGGGCCAAAAATTTGCCCGCTGCCCTTAAGTATGGCGCACAAAGCGGGATAGCTCTGATCGCACTGTTTAGTCAGCATTGAACTTGGCTTGGTCTCTATTTGGATGGGCTGTGTGCACAGGCGTCAGGGCAAGGAAGTCCCGGGAGGAAACTCTGTGGAGAAGGCATGATTTTCAGCCTCTCCAGAGAAACCCGCTCAGCCCATCAAGAGTTTTTGCACGGCTGTTTGAAAGGGCTAGAATGTTACTGAGCAAGGGATTGCCGTCTTTTCCGTACATATGGTATCACACGTGTTTGAAAGACAAAATTCCCTAAGATATGAATTGAGGATAGTGCGTTTCCCATAATCCACCTAGTGTCGTGTCTCAAAAATAACTTTAAGAATATAAAAACCCTAAAAGTCATTGCGAGGAGCTGTAGGCGACGAAGCAATCTCTTGCAAACTAGAGAAGAGAGCAATTTTCACAAAATGAGATTGCTAGCCCCCGACTGGATCGGGGGTCGCAATAACCTCTTATGTAGGCCTTATTTATGCAAAGAAATTTTGGGACACGGCACTAGATTTCTCGGCTCAAATTCTCCCATTGAGGATGCAGGTTCTTTCTATGAACGTCTTACTCTTATACGCGGATAAGTATTACCTGATAAAACAGGTCTATCCTTTCGGCCTGGATCTGATTGCCAATTATTTACGCCAGTACGGTCATAGGGTCACTCTGGACTATCCCTTTTTGCCGGACAAAGATGTTGAAACCAATTTCGCAAAAACACTAGAGGAGACCGATCCGGATGTGGTTGGCATTGGTATCAGAAACCTGGATACCTGTATGTCCTGCGAAGCGTATGGTGATTTTCAGGGTCATGATTGTAAAACCTTTTACTTTCTCCCTGCCATCAAGGAGATCGTTGATATGCTTAAGAGAAGAAGACCCAAATTGCCCGTTATCGTGGGGGGTGGTGCCTTTACCATCTCGCCCGTGGCCATCCTGAAATACCTGGGGCTTGAATATGGAATTGTGGGAGAGGGAGAGGAGCCTTTTCGCCAATTTCTGGAGGCTTTTCCTGATAAAGGCAAGATATCTAGGATACCCAATATGGTCCATTTCAAGGGGAAGTTTGTGGTTAATAACAGGCAGGCCTATCGCTTTAGCCGAGGCCAACACGTGAAGGAGAGGGAGAGAAAATTCAACTATGCCTATGAAACCGTGGGACTGCCTGTACAGGTGAAGCGGGGGTGTAACCAGACTTGTAGCTACTGTGTGGAACCCCTCATAGAGGGCAGGAAATTTGTTTTTCGACCCATGGAGGCGGTTGTGGATGAATTGAAAGCCGTCTTGGCGGACCAGAGAGATATCCGAACTATTTTTTTTGTGGATACAGAGTTTAACGTTCCAGACCAGCAATATCCCATGACGTTGGCCGAAAAGATCATCGGGGAGGGTTTGCACGAGTATTTTCATTTCTCTATCCAAGCATTACCCCGTCCCTTTGATGCCGATTTTGCGAAGATCCTTTCTGAGGCAGGCTTTTCCTTAATTCTCACCAGTGACAGTTTTGCGGACGGGGTCCTGAAAGAAAACCAGGCCTCCTATCGCCAGGAGGATGTGGTCAGAACACTGGAGCTTTGTGAGGAGCATGGCATTGATTGTACGGTTGCCATGATATTTGGTCTTCCCGGCGAGACATATGAAACCATTGATCACAGCATTGGCCTTATGGATAAATATCCTTCCGGTTTTTTGAGACGTTACGAATATACTATTGGGGGCAGGATCTATCAGGGGACCCCATTGTGTCGTTTCATTGAAACCGTGGGGGGAGAGAAGAATCTATACGGAAAGAGGTCTGAAGGTTTTGTTGAACCCTCCTATTTCTGCACTCCTGAAAGCCCCATGAAACTGAAGGAATATATACAGGGAGCCCTTCCTCATCCCATGATGTATCAAAACAGTTATGATGAGACTCGATTTGGAACTCTGGCGTTAAGCTATCTTATTGATCAACGAAGATGGGAAGAGGCCACATCTCTTTTCAACCGAAACACGCTCCGGGTCCGCTCCTCCATTTATGACTACTTCTTTAGAAAATCGACTGACGCGGGAAGAACGGCAGTTGCCGAGGCAGTGTCTGTAAATCTCTTGGAGGGAATACAGGGAAGTGATGAGATAAAAGAATATGGGGAGCAGGCAGAGTTGATCAGATACTACCTGAGTCTACTCAGATAAGCTGAGGGTTTTAGGGCCGTTTCTGAACCGAAAACTATTTAAATCCATGTTTGTTGGCTAACAGATCCAGGTGAATGGTGGCCAAAAACTCCACTTCCATGGGGGCGGTATCTTCGACAATCCTTTTATCCACGGTCTTGATATACCTGTTGCACTTTCGGCAAAAATCGACCCGAAAGCCTTCCTCCTCTTCACTGTGAAAATACCCCAGGCTCTTCTGCTCCTGGGTCTGACAAAAGGGACAATTGAGGCGTGGATGGGGCCACTCCTCACCACAGAGCTCACAGTGGAGATGTCTCTTTCCCGTTTTGTCAAAATAGGCCATATTGGGCTGCGAACCACATAGAGGACAGTAACCATAATCCCAGCTTCCCCCATCTGTCTCTTTGGAAACTGCATTCCGAAGGGCCTGTAGCGAAGGCCTCAAGGCGAGCTGGGCGAGAAATTGCAAAACCTTGGGTTCCAGATCCGTCTCTTTTCCCATCCTTGTGAGGTTCTTTTCATCTTTCTCAAGCACAGCCCTAAACAACCGATTTGCCCACTCCGAGTCACCCTGAGATTGCTCCAAGGCCTTTTTCAGGCCATCCACATCCGCTCTCTCTGTGGCAGCCAAGTGATCCAGGAACTTAGACAGGAGCGCTGAACTCGTCTCAAAGTCAAGGGGTAAATCATTCCGTGAAAAAAGAGGAAAACCCTCCTCCTTTTTTACGACCTTTAACCTACTTTCCACTTGGATCTTCCTAGGTTGGGGCGCCACTTCGCCCATGAGGCGCACCAGCTCACGATAGGAAACAAGGGCATCTTTGGAGACAGGCCGCCGCGCAATGAGTCGGTCAACGTGTTCTAAAAGATCTTCAGTCATTGATGATAATCTCCTATTTACTCCATTGTCCGTTGTGCGTTGACCGTGGTCAGTTGTAAAAACAGAAAAAACGACGGACAACCAACCATGGACTCTCCACGGTTGCGCTATGCTGAATAACCATGTCGTGGGCAAGAAAAAATAAAGGGGGTCCCCTCAGGGTTACCCCCTTTATGTCTTAGAGGTTTATAATCAAGGCGCTGCTTTAGCCTACCAGTTTGTGCAAGAGATTCCACTCTTGTGAGAGTTCCCTCAAAGAGCTGCCGATCTTCTTGAGGGCCATCTTGCGGTCCATAACCCTTGGTAACCTATCCACGCTGGCATATTCGTAATATTTGCCAGGTTCGTCAGCCAGCAGATAAAAGCACCTCAGGTCATCAAGCCCTGTAACCACCGCCTTGGGAAATCTGGATTTCGCCTCAGCCAGATGCTGGTTGGCCAGGGAAACCATTTTATCCCGGTCCCCATAGTTCATAGCCCCTGTAGGACAGGTCTTCACACAGGCGGGTTGAAGGCCGTTGTTGACCCTGTCCACGCACATGGTGCACTTGGACATGTATCCGGTGCCCTTTTCCGCTCGCGGGATGTTAAACGGACAGGATTCGATAATGTCCTCGGCTTTGGCCTTCCTCAGCTTATCCGTGTACAGGACCGCACCGGTTCGGCCATCAATGATGATCCCACCAGGGGCATCATCTTCGGCCGCCTCCTGACATGGCGGTTCCACACAATGTCGGCACTGATCCGGAAAGAAGTACCAGCGCGGTTTGCCATCAGGCCCTAGGCTTTCTGTAAAACGAACCAATTTATAGGTATAGAAGGAGAGGTCCTTGGGGTTCTGATAGCTTCCCCACTGCTCCGTCTTGGTAGCCGGCAGTTGGTTCCACTGCTTACAAGCAATCTGACAGCCTCGGCATGCGGTACACAAAGTCGTATCTATGAAAAACGCGTTTCCACTCATCAGATCACCTCCCTTCTATGACTTTCTAATGTTGACCATAAAGGCCTTGGTTTCAGGAATCCTGGTATTGGCATCGCCTATTGACGGGGTCAACAGGTTCGCAGAATCGCCGCCACCCTCGGGGTAGACCCATCCATAATGCCATGGGAGTCCCACTTGGTGAACAACGTTCCCGCCCTCCACTGTCTTGCCGCCGATCCTGAAGGGACGGAATCGATGAGTCACCATGGCCACAGCCTCCACCTTGCCTCGTGCTGATTCCACAATGACCATGTCACCGTTCTTGATTCCCTTCAACTTGGCCAGTTCATGGCTCATCTCAACGAAGAGCTGGGGATGGGATTCCAACAACCAGGGTTGCCAGCGCGTCATAACCCCTGTCTGCCAATGCTCGCTGACCCGGTAGGTGGTGGCCACAAACGGATACCTGGGATCGCACGTCTTGTAGACATCCGCATCAGTTCCGTATCTGGCTGCGATCGGGTTAATGAGCTGACTCGACATAAGATTCTTCTCCACCGGGCACTCCACAGGTTCATAGTGCTCGGGGAAAGGTCCTTCAGCCCTTCCGGGGCCAAAGACATGGGCGTGGCCCTCAGGTTTCATGATGAATGGGTACTTGGTCTTGGGATTTGGCGTCCCATCCGCATTGAGCATGGGGGGCCAGCCGCCATCCGGGACATCACCAACCCATCCGCCTTTTCCACCTTTGGCGCTGGAATCCCAACGAATGACCGGATGCTCCGGATCCCAGGGTTTGCCATACTTGTCAACTGAAGCGCGGTTGTAAATAATGCGTCGGTTGACCGGCCAGCACCAAGCCCACCCAAGATTGAGGCCAATGCCAGCCTTCTCTCTCTTGCGCCTGGCAGCCATGTTTCCCTTGTTCGTGTAGGAGTTGCAGTAGAGCCAGTTCGCGCTGCTCGTGGAGCCGTCATCTTGCAGGAAAGCAAAGCTGGGGACCAGGTCACCCTTCTTGAAGGACTTGCCTTTGACAATCATATCCGTCTGGAAATAACCATTGATCTCCTTGGCCACTTTGTGGGGATCATACTTGCCAGCGGTCGTGTAGTCCCACTTCAGATTCAGGATGGGCTCAGGAAAGACGGCTGTCGTATCTTTCCTGTAAAGGTATTTCACCTTTTTCATTAGACTGATGATGATATTGCCGTCATCTCTAGCATCACCAGGTGGCTCGGCTGCCTGGTAACGCCACTGACTCCAGCGTCCGCTGTTGGTGATAGAGCCTTCCTTCTCCACAGAGACAGCAACGGGGAGGAAAAAGCACTCGGTTTTGATCTTCTTGGGATCCATCCCCGGTCCTTTCCAGAACCAGCCCGTCTCATTGGGGAAGATATTCACGTTCACCATCCAGTCCAGCTTGCCCAGCGCCTGTCGGGTCTTGTTCGAATGGGCACCGGAACCTGCCGGATTCTGGCCCCAGGCAAAGAAACCCTTAATACCTCCCTTGTACATGGCATCAAAGAGGTCCAGCCAGGTGTAGGCCTTGCCGTCATCCAGCTTGGGGAGCCAACTGTAACCGAAATCATTTAGGCTTGTCGCTTTATCGCCGAAGAAAGACTTGAGCAGACTCACCGAGTATTTGGGATAGTTCCCCCACCAGTTGGCACTCAGAGCATCCTTGGTCTTGGGCGTATATTTCTTGTTGTATTCGGCCAGGGTGCGTTGAGAGGCCCTGGGGGTCTTCAGATAGCCGGGCCAGATATGAAAGAGGATGCAATGGTCCGTAGATCCCTGCACATTGGACTCCCCTCTCAGGGCATTAACGCCACCACCCGCCACACCCATGTTGCCCAGCAGCAACTGAATGATGGCCATGGTTCGGATATTCTGGGTCCCCACTGTATGCTGGGTCCAGCCCATGGCATACATGATGGTCCCGGCCTTTCCCCTCTGACCCGTCCCCGAGTACATCTCATAGACCTTGACAAGATCCTCTTTGGGGGTGCCTGTAATGGCAGAGACCGTATCCAGGTCATACCGGGTGAAATGTTTTTTCAATTGCTGAAAGACACATCGCGGATCCTGGAGGGACCGATCCTTCTTCGGAATACCGTTCGCATCCTTTTCAACGGCCCACATCTTCTTGTTATACTTCCTGGTCTTGGAATCATATCCTGAGAAGAGGCCATCCTTGAAGGAATAGGTGTCTGCCAGAATGAAGGCCGCATTGGTGTACTCGGCCACGTATTCCTTAAAGTACTTGTTATTGTCGATGATGTATTTGATCATCCCGCCCAGGAAGGCGATATCCGTTCCTGATCTCAACGCGGTATAAAAATCGGCCTTTGCTGAAGAGCGCGTAAATCGGGGATCCACACTGATGAGCTTGGCCCCGCGCTTCATGGCCTCGGTCACCCATTTGAAAGAGATGGGGTGATTCTCAGCCGCATTGGAACCCATGATGAGAATGCAATCACTGTTTCGGATATCGATCCAGTGATTGGTCATCGCGCCGCGTCCGAACGACTCTGCCAGAGCCGCAACCGTGGCGCTGTGTCAGATACGGGCCTGGTGTTCGATGTAGACCAGACCCAAGGCCCTCATCATGGCCTGGGTCAGCCAGCACTCTTCATTGTCCAGGGCTGCGCTTCCCACCGAAGCGATACCCGTGGTCCGGTTGACAATGCTTCCCTTTTTGTTTCTGAGCCGGAAAGTATCATCCCGAGTCTTCTTGATCCTCTTGGCGATGGTCCAGAGGGCCCAGTCCCATGATACCTCCTGCCACTGCGTGCTGTATGGCTTTCGGTATAATGGAGTGGTGACACGATTCTCGTTATTGGCCAATTGACTCAAGGCCGCACCCTTTGAACAGAGAGAACCCTCGTTGATGGGGTGGTCAGGGTCTCCCTCAACGTTAATAATCTTCCCCGCTCCTGCTTTGCCGGTGTGCACAATCACACCGCAGCCGACAGCACAGTAACAACAGATGCTCGTCGACTCCTTGGCGAAGCGGATTTTCAGGGTCTGTGCATGGGACTTGATCGGCTTTAGATCAAGGCCCAGCCCCAGAACCGCCGCGCCTGCTGCAGAAGCCCCTGTGATTTTGAGAAAATCACGACGCGTAACTTTCATGGGACCTCCTTTCTTTTAGGTTGCTGGTTTAGTTGGGACCGAAAAAATTCGAAACTGTTGAGGAATGTTGGTAATAAAAAAAAGGAGTTTGAGAAATGGAAATGATGCTGAATAACGAACTCTTATGGCTCTTCTGGAGATAATTGTCAAGGATTTTTTTCTGAAAAATCAAGCAGTTGCATATATCAAAATTGACATAAGTTCCTGCGAAGATCAGCTCCTTACCTGCGAAAAAGATGTGCCAGGAATTGCAACAAAACCAAATAGATTCAAGTGCTAAGTGCTTCAAAAGGCTGGTACAACTGCATGATTTCATATATAACCCATCTACACAAACGGGTGCCTCCCTGGCTGGCGGCATCAAGCAACAATTATGACGGTCCATTTTTATCCCTTAGAGGCTGTGTCGCAATTCGACAAAACTGTCATTCCGGGCGAGCGGAATGATGTTGAGCGAGACCCGGAATCCAGGAAACTAGCGAAAAAATCAAATCATTCTGGATCCCGGCTCGCATCCCGCTCCGCGGGATTTGGCCGGGATGACGAATTGCGACACAGTCTCGTATTCGGCGGGAAAGAGATTCGTTGTAAAGGAGAAATGGGTATGGAAAAAGTGGTGAAATTGGAAAAGGTGGAAGGCATTGCGTCCGTGACCCTTAACAGACCTAAGTCCTACAATGCATTCAATCTGGAGATGATCCAGTATTTGGCGGAAAGACTCATGGAACTTGCCACAGATCAAGGCGTAAAGGGTGTGGTCATCACTGGAAAGGAAGAAGTCTTTTGTGCGGGGGGAGATCTTAAATGGGTGGCCGGTTTTGGACGCAGTTATGGTGAGGCCTTCCATGAACTTGCAGCCAGGTACCATCAGGCCATCCTGGAAATTCGCAGGATGCCCAAGCCCGTGGTGGCAGCGATAAACGGACTCGCTGCCGGAGGTGGATTTTCCATGGCCATCGCCTGTGATTTCCGGATTATGGAGGTCTCTGCCGTTTTGAGGCAAGCTTACACGGGCAATGGGTTAAGCATCGATGGAGGAGGCACGTTTACACTACCCAGAATAGTTGGGTTGGCTAGGGCCATGGAAATTGCTGCATTTGATCGGCCCATTGACTCTGCAACTGCCGAAGCTTGGGGTCTTGTTACGGAAGTGGTGGATGACGGTCAGGCTTTTAAGAGGGCGATCGAACTGGTTGAAGAGATGAAAGAAGGGTCCCTCTCCTCCTTTGCGGCCTCGAAAAAATTGATAAATGATTCGTTTGACACATCCTTTGAGGCCCAGTTGGAGAAGGAGCGGGAGTCCCTGTCCTGGTGTGCGGACCACCCCAATGGACAGGAGGGCATCTCCGCCTTTGTGGAAAAGAGAAAACCGGTTTTCAATAAATCTTGAGCAGAAGTGGAATTAAGGATTGGCGGGTAAAAACATGGAGGCGGAATCACGTTTTGTCATAATGGCTGAAGTGCATCGTGAACGTGCCCCGTCCTTGGGAGACGGAACGGAGGGAGGTGGAATAACCGAACATCTTCGAAAGGGGAACTCTGGCTGTCAGGACCTGAATGGGTCCTTTGGTGGTAATTTGCTCAATCTTTCCTTGTCTAGCGTTTAAATCGCCGATCACCTCGCCCATAAACTCCTCGGGAATTAGGATTTCAGCCTTCATAATGGGCTCTAAAAGGATGGGCTCAGCCTCTTCACAGGCGTTTCGAAAGGCCATTGCAGATGCTATTCTGAAGGCCATTTCGCCTGAATACATCTCATTTATCTGCACATCCAAGAGAGCCGTTTCCACGTCTATAATGGGATAACCCATGAGTACACCGCCGCTGGCGGTCTCTTCAATGCCCTCCTTAATGGCTGCAAGGAATTCCGCAGTAAGGTCTGGGTTTTTGCATCGGTCCATGAACCGGTTACCGCTGCCTCGAGGCAGCGGGCTGATCTCTATTTTCACACCGGCAATGTGTTGCTGTCCTGCCAGCTCCTTTCGAAAGGTTTCTTGCCGCTGGGCGCTTTGCATCACGGTTTCTCGATAGACGACTTGGGGCTTGCCTTGGTTAGTGTCCACAAAGAACTCTCTCTTAATGCGGCCCACTTTGATTTCCAGATGAAGTTCTCCCATACCCGACATGACCGTCTGCCCTGTTTCCTCATCAATTCGGAACCTAAAGGTGGGATCTTCATCGGATAGTTTGGCGAGGGCGTCCAGTAGTCTCTCCTGGTCCTGCACCTTTTTGGGCTCGACAGCCATGGAAATCACAGGCTCATCAAATTGTATGGGCTCAAGCAGCACGGGATCACCCTCGTTACATAGAGTGTCCCCAGTGCTTGTCACCTTCAAGCCCATAACGGCAATGATGTCACCCGCAGCAGCCTGGTCAATCCGTTCTCGTTTGTTTGAGTGCATCTTCAAGAGTCGGGCCAACTTTTCTCTCATCTTTTTCCCCGGATTAAAGACGGTATCGCCCGCCTTAGCCGTCCCAGAGTAAACTCTTACGTATGTCATTTTCCTGCCCTTCTCCATCATCACTTTGAAGGATAAGGCAGAGAATGGCCCTTTGATTTCTGCTGGTCGGAGTTCCTCTTTTCCGGTTTCTGGGTCATGGCCAACAATGGGAGGCACATCGAGAGGAGAAGGAAGATAGTCTACAATGCCATCCAGAAGAGGCTGTATTCCCTTGTTGCGCAATGCTGCACCGCAGAAAATAGGGACTAATTCCAGCTTTACAGTGGCTGTCCTGATGGCGCGCTTGAGTTCCTTTTCATCGATTTCCTCTTCAGCCAAGTATTTGTCCATGATCACATCGTCTTTGTCTGCCAAGGTTTCCAGGAGCATTTCCCTGTACTTGGCGGCCTCTTCCATAAGGTCAGAAGGGATGGCGGCTTCTTCCAATTCAGCGCCCAGCGTCTCTTCTTCCCACACAATCCCTTTCATCTTGAGGAGGTCAATGACGCCAACATAGTTCTCTTCGGCCCCCCACGGCAACTGAACGACCAAAGGAGTAGCTCCTAAGCGCTCTTCGATCATCTTGACGGCCCGGAAAAAATCAGCGCCTATCCGATCCATTTTGTTGATAAAAGCGATCTTTGGGACTTCATATCGGTCCGCTTGGTGCCAAACCGTTTCTGACTGGGGTTCTACGCCTTCCACCGCGGAAAAAACACCAATGGCCCCATCCAACACCCTTAGGGAGCGCTCCACCTCGATGGTGAAGTCCACGTGACCGGGAGTGTCTATGATGTTGATGGTGTGTCCTGCCCAATTGTAGGAGGTTACTGCTGAGGTTATGGTGATTCCCCTCTCTTTTTCTTCCAGCATCCAGTCCATGGTGGCTTCTCCATCATGTACCTCTCCCATCTTATGTACCCGGCCAGTGTAGTACAACATCCGCTCAGTGATGGTGGTCTTCCCAGCGTCAATATGCGCAATGATGCCTATATTGCGAGTTGTTTTGAGTTTTTGAATTGAAGTCATGTCTTTGCTTTACAACGATATAAAAGAAATTAAAAAGCTGCGAAGCGGTCCACGAAAAAAAGTTTATTTTCCACCGTGGTATACTGTTTGCCGATCAAGCCCGTCAGCCCGTTGCCAAATAACTGGCGAACCGGCGAACTGGCGAACCGGACAACCGGTCAGGCCAAATTGACACGGAGCGTATATCTAAGTTATCTTGCGATGTCTGTCAAGGCAAGAAAAATAGGCGGGAGTGGTACTTGCTCGATTCAACAAGTCAGAGACTGATCGAGATGTTTGAGCGCCTCTTGGATCACTTTGGTGCGCAAAGGTGGTGGCCGGCTAAGACTGAATTGGAGATGATGGTGGGGGCCGTGCTGACGCAGAACACAAACTGGAAGAACGTTGAAAAAGCCATTAACAACTTGAAGAAGGCCAATCTACTCTCCTTGCACAAGCTCAGCACCCTCTCCATTTCAGAGGTGGCTGAGGTGATTAGGCCGGCGGGATATTTCAATATTAAGGCAAAACGACTGAAGAATTTGATGGATTTCATTGTAGAGCACTACCAGGCTGACCTGTCCATGTTTTTGGAGGGAGAGACGCAGACCCTCAGAGAAGGTCTCCTGTCAGTCAAGGGAATCGGTCCTGAGACCGCGGATAGCATATTGCTCTATGCGGTTCGTCGACCTGTGTTCGTCGTTGATGGCTATACTCACCGCGTCATGAAGCGACATGGTATGACAGATGAACAGACGAGCTACCACGAACTGCAGGCACTATTTATGGATCATCTTCCTGAGGATTCAGCCCTCTTTAATGAATTTCACGCCCTGCTGGTTAGGACCGCAAAGGAATTCTGCCGAAAAAAACCCCTTTGTCACATCTGTCCCCTCAAAGAGTGGGGACCAACCTCACCCTTTCTTGATTAGCCGCAGACGGACGCAGACGTGAGTGGACTATTGCTTAAAACCCCGCGAAGCGGCCTTCAATCCCGCCATTAAATACCCCTCCCTTGATGGGAGGGGCAAGGCCTGCCCGCCATCGCGAGCATGAGCTCGCTCAGGCGAGGCGGGCGGGGGAGGCTGAAAATAAAGAGCCCCACTCCCACCCCCGTAACAAGTACGGGGCAGGCTCAATTTTACCCATCCGAAACTGTGTCGCAATTCGACAAAACTGTCATTCCGGGCGAGCAGAATGATGTTGAGCGAGACCCGGAATTTAGGAAACTCT
>JASFIT010000009.1:0-27703 GCA_050122535.1 Desulfobacteraceae bacterium
GCAAAACTCTTCACGGGATGATTCGTCGGTGTCAACACGTGCTGTGGTCACCACACCTCCAAGTCTAATCCTCGGGCCAAGGCCGGGTGTTAAGAGGAGATTGTTTTTTCCCAAGGTACCAAGCCCTGCAGCCCGGGCAACGTGGCGAAGTGATACCACTCCCACAAATCCCTTGGTCTCCGAAGTCATCTCCACCGGGCTGTAAGCAGGAATCGTTGCGGCCAGGTATCCCCTTTCCTCAAAAAAACAACCCAATGTATAGCTAATTCGGTCCAATTCCTGGTAAAGGGTTAGATTTTGGTTCGTCACGACCTCTTCACGGGGACTTTCAATTGAGCCCCTAAGCATTCGCTTTGCGAAGACAACGACAGACGATGCTTCAGAAAGCACATTTGAAGGACCACGACGGGTGGGTGTTAGCTCAACACATCCTCCAGAAGCAATTCCCACCAGATCGGCACCCATTTCTCTTGCCACTGTCTTGACCTCATTAGATTCGATCATTTTCATTAAAGCCCCCAATTCGTCCTGTCGGCATTCATAGAGCCTATTGAAATTGCCAATTCTCTTCAAGCATCCGGTTTGTGCTGCCCACATACCTGCCGCCATCTGTTAGGTGGGCAGGGATTCCCCGATAGATCTCCTTAGGACTATAATCGAAAGTCCGCATTTTGAAAAGGACTCATCTCCCCATGAGAAATGGAGCACCCAACATAATTTCTCACCATACGACAAACGATAATTTAAGGCTAACTTGCTAAAAATAGTAAAATTTTTCCCTTGACCTCATTAACGGAAGTGGGGGAAAATGACGCATACGTTCCGGTCAAATTCATGAGGGTCATCTGGTGCGTTCATCGGTGAGAACGTAATCAGCCAAAGGAGAACAAGCCATGACTAAACTTCATGTTATGAATGAACTGAGCAAAGGGGAGTCTCATGACCTTGAACGTGATATCACTTATGTGGGACGCTCTGCTGACAATGACATTTCAGTAAAGGATAAATTCGTCTCTCGCAAGCATCTAAAAATCCAAAGGAGAGAAGACAAGTATATTATTGAGGATCTGAAAAGCACAAACGGGACTTTCGTGAATGGCAAGCAAATACGCCCTGGCGTGGAATACGAAGTCTCGGAAGGACTTCCCATCGCCATTGGGATGAGCGTCATTTGTCTGGGTGAGACGTGTTCAGAAGATATTCTGGCTTTTCTGAATTCCATCGATGTTGCCAGAGACATCAGCAGGAAATTCGGGCTCTCCATCAAAGATCGCCGCCAGACCCCTCAAAAGAATATGGAGTTGATCTACAAGGTCTCCAATGTCTTGATGGAATCATCAGATCTAAAGGAGATAGCAGAGAAGATACACAATTACATTTTCCGTCTTCTCAAGAGAATTGACAGGTGCGTTCTCATTCTCATCGACAGAAAGACAGGGAAAATCTCAAAAGCCATAACCAAATCCAGGAAACCGAGTACTGACAAAGAGAAGACATATAGCGAGGATGTGGTAGAGCGCGTCATCCGAGAGGGTAAGGCAGTGATGATTCCGGATGCTCATGCTGGAGAAGATGTGGACCTTTTGGAGACGCTGAAGTTGATGAAAATCGGTTCTGTCATGTGTGTACCCTTAATCAGTCGGTCGCAAATGTTAGGGGCCATTTATGTGGACTCCCTTTACAAACCCTATGGATTTCGCAAACAGGATATCTCTCTTCTCACCGCATTTGCCAGCCGGGCGGCCCTTGCCATCGAGAATGCATTGCTTTATGCAAACCTGGAGAAAGGAGGGGGAGGAAGAAGAAAGAGTGCCGAGAAGGGCCAAAAGAATGTCAGAAAGAAGGAGGAGCGTTCTGACTCCACATATGACACGTTGCCAAGTGGGGAGATAGATCTCCCTAAATAAAGTTCATAAGGCCAGGTTCCATCTTTCCCATAAATCCTTCCATTGCCCAGACGGGCTCCGCAGAAGACATAACAATTTCACCACAGGGGTCTTGATTCCTACTATTTAAGTATTAAATTATGAACGGGTAGGCGTTAAAACCCTTTTAGAGGGTTCTTAACAACTCATTACCCCTCCTTTCTCCCCCCTGGGTTCCCCCATAAGCTCAGGGGGGTTTTAGTTTGAAGTCAAAAACCTGATCCTCTAGCCCAGGCCAGCTGTACTCCGCTACGCCTTGGCCGATAAAATGCGCTCTGAGTGATCTAAATTTATAAAGTGAGCTAAAGTTGAGGTGCTCGCCTCTGGCGAGGTCTATTTTGAAACGGACAGAAATCTCATTCATTTTAGGCATTTTAGGCCCGCCTGCCACAGCCCTTTATGGGCGACGCGGTCAAATTGCCCGGGTCTTACCGCTTGAAAAGGCTGAATAATTCTCTGCGAGGAGGCATTGGCGGGCAGGCACTTTAGAACACTTTAGGCACTCTAAAGAAATAATGGCAGGTTTTTTAGTGGCCATAGACTCTCAGGATTGCCTCGAGGACCGTTCCTCCAAGGGCCCGGGACTTCTCTGAGATGGTATAACAGAATTCTTTATTGCCTCGGGGGTCAATGTCACCCAGCTTTAGTCCCTTGCGCACGTCCATTCCAGAACGTATTAGGCCCCTGATGACACCATCTATTTGCGCCTCGAGGGCTACTCTATTCACAGATCCCACCACATCCCCTTTCTTAACCTCATCACCTATGTCTAGAATGTTTTTCCATTCACCGTCCACGGGTGCTCTAAGGACTCGCTCGGCGGTGATACCCTGAACAGGGCCAGGGATCCCTGTGTTGGGCTCTGCTGTCCCTGATGTGATGAGACGGCCAAGGTTGTGGCCTCGGTTGGTTTCTACCACAAAATGGGCATCTTTTCCCGCCTCAAAGCCAGGGCCAAGCGCAATGACCAGGGGGGCATCATGTATGGAAGTCCCTAGGTTTTTCTTCGCCAAGATGGCATCGACAATGACTTGAGGCTCGATGACTTTCTTTGCTTCACACTGGGGGTCCACCAAGAGGGGTATTTTGCTCTGTTCCCAAATGGAGTAGACGTCCTCTGCCTTGGGGATCAGCACAGCCTCCACACCTTCTACCTCAGCCCGCCCATCGTAGACGGCCTCGCAAAAGGCTACTTTTCTTCTGACAGCCAAGGGTTTCGCTATCTCGGTGATGAAGACCTTGAAACCAGACTGGTAGAGTCTCCAAGCGACGCCTGAGGCAAGGTCTCCACCTCCCCTTAAACCCACCTTGATATCTGATATTGTTTTCATAGTCTTTTGGCTCCTGAAAAGTTCCCCCATCTCTGACAGATGGAATAACGCGATTCTCTGCTTCACTATATTTCCACCAACCAACAAAATCAAGTGAAACGGAGATGCCGAAGAGTGAAGCTCCCCGCCCTAAAGGCCGGGGCATCACCCCTAACTTCGCTCGCCCGGTGGCATGGGGGTCTCTTTTCAAGACCGCAACCCAAATGACGGCCCTCTTCCTTACCGCCCCCATCTCCAAAATTCAGGGCTCCGGGAACTGGCACAGGGGAGATCCATCATTGACGCCACCTTGCGCTGTGGGGTTGCTTGCCGCCATGATGATGTTACACTTTGGTGCCGTCCCACAACCACCGGACAAATGGTTGTCGGCTTGAAAAGAGACCCCCATACCCCCGGTAAAGGATGACATCTCTATCGAGGCGAAGCCCCTGGCGTAGGCTGATCATCCCCGCTCTGAAGGGCGGGGCATTCTGAGATGTTTTGGTAAATAGAGACGACCAAAAATCTTGACCTCTCACCGCCTTTTCTCTATCTATGCATGGGGAAAAGAGGAATAGTCGAAGTGGATTTACTGACCATCCTTGGGACCGCCTTGGCATTAGCCATGGACGCCTTTGCTGTAGCCACGGCTGTGGCTGCCGGTCTGCCCGAGTGGACTGCACGCCACACGTTCCGCCTGGCTTGGCACTTTGGTCTTTTCCAGGCTATGATGCCCATCATCGGCTGGTTTGGGGGTTCGGCCCTACTGCCCCTTATGGCAGCGATTGATCACTGGATCGCATTTGCTCTCTTGGCTTTCCTGGGTCTGCGGATGATCTGGCAGGCACGGCATCCTGAAGATCGAAGTCAGGATTTTGATCCTACCAGGGGTTGGAGCCTGGTGGTCCTCTCTGTGGCCACTAGTATCGATGCCTTTGCCGTGGGTGTGTCCCTGGGCCTCATCGGCATCTCAATCTGGGTGCCTTCACTGATCATTGGGCTGGTGACACTGGTTGTCACCTACGTGGGGACACGTGTCGGCCGCAGGGCAGGCCATTACGTGGGACAATGGGCTGAACGTGTGGGAGGTGCGGTATTGATTGGCATCGGCACCCGCATACTTCTGCAACATCTCATGGGGATAGAATGAGTGAAAATGTGATATTAGCTTTTGCCCTGACAGCTTTGGCGGGATTGTCAACCGGGATTGGCAGTGCCATTGCATTCTTCTCAAAGCGCACAAACTGGGCCTTTCTTTCCGTCTCCCTGGGATTCTCCGCAGGGGTGATGATCTATGTCTCCCTCATTGAAATCTTTGCCAAAGCCCGTGATGCGCTAGCGGAAGTTCACGGCCATGAGAGTGGCACATGGATAACCGTTGCCGCATTTTTTGGTGGCATCTTTGTTATTGCCATTATTGACCGATTGATTCCTGCCTATGAGAATCCCCATGAAGCCCATGCCATCGAGGAAATGCAACAAGCAGTGGTCCGACAGAAAAGACTGATGCGCATGGGCGCGATTACCGCTCTGGCCATTGGCATCCACAATTTTCCAGAGGGCCTGGCAACCTTTGTGGGAACCCTGGCAGATCCGGCCATCGGGATGGCCATCGCAGTGGCTATCGCTGTGCATAATATCCCAGAAGGTATCTCTGTCTCGGTACCCATCTATTTTGCTACGGGAAGCAAGAAAAAGGCGTTTTGGCTCTCTTTCCTCTCCGGTGTCTCTGAACCCATTGGCGCTTTGATCGGTTACACGATTCTCAGGCCCATTTTTTCAGAGACCGTGTTCGGCATCCTGTTTGCCTCAGTGGCCGGGATAATGGTCTTTATTTCCCTGGATGAGCTTTTACCTGCTGCGAGGGAGTATGGAGAGGGGCACCTGGCCATTTACGGTCTGATCTGCGGTATGGCGGTGATGGCTTTGAGTCTACTTCTGTTTATGTAGATCAGCTTGATGGGATCAGAGTCGTTCACTTCACACCCTTGTCCAGCCTTCCTTTGAACCTGTCGGAAAAAGCCCATCTGCCATTCGACAAGCTCACGGCCCTGAGCAAAGCCGAAGGGCTGCGTTACCCTCATCCCCCGCCCTGTTAAATTCTCGCTACACGAGACGGCGAAGCCGATTTAACAGGGCAAGTCATTGCGGCGTATGAGATTCCATGGCCAAAGGCGTAAGGCTCAGGGCTCAAGGATAAAAGATAATGAAGGTGGCCTTTGTTTTTCCCCTGTGCCTTTGGCCCTGCGCCCGGTGCTTTAATCTTACGCCTCATTCCTCGGGATTTGTCCGCGCTTCGCTTGGACTCCCCACCCTGCGGGCGGGTCCCCGGTTTCGGAAGCCTTGCATATGGACATTTTCCATCAGCCTCTAAGAAGCAGGTTTTCGACAGTCTCTTTTTGAACCTTCATATGCTGACGAGCTCATATTGCCTATTCCCGAGGCCAAGCTTCTGTGCGTACCGGAGTTGTATGGTCCAGTCTATCTTGGGATAGAGGCCCTTAAATTTATCCTCGCCCGCCCCTTTATGGGACGACAAACAAGAACTCTCCAATCCCACTTGACGGTTAACCATGTCTGCTGATGCCTGATCTATAGCCACCGGGTCCTTTGAGGCCATGATTCCCAGGTCCTGAACGATGGGTGCATCGCTGTGACCGTAGCAGTCACAAGCTGGCGAAATCTGGGTTAAGAAGTTGAGAAAAGCAGCGCGACCTTTCTTCCCTTTCAAAACGGCAAGGGTGTATTCCACCATCTTCTTCTGAAAAATGGGGATATCCGCATTCCACTGCACATCGATCGCCTCATTATCACATATAAGGATGCATTCCCCACAGCCCACGCACCTTTTGGGGTCAATCACCGCCTTTTTATTCTTAATGGAAATGGCCGATTGGGCACAATGCTCCACACATTCACCGCAGGCGATACAACTTTTCCTCTTTACCTTGGGTGACACACCAGAGTGCTGCACCAACTTTCCCTTCCTTGAGGCGCAGCCCATGCCGAGATTCTTAATGGTGCCTCCGAATCCTGATAGCTCGTGACCTTTGAAATGGGCCACGCTAATGAGGACGTCCGATTCAGCAATCTCTTTTCCTATGTATGCACTTTTGACATTTTCTCGGTTGATCCTCACGGCCGTGGAAGAGGCCCCTCTCATCCCGTCCGCGATAATAATGGGTGCATTTACCACAGAATAGGCAAAACCGTTCTGAGTGGCCGTATCAAGATGTGAAACGCTGTTTCCTCTTGTTCCGGCATAGAGGGTGTTGGTGTCCGTTAGAAAAGGAGATGCCCCCAATTCCTTTAGATGGTCTACAATTTGGCGCAAGAAATTGGGCCTTATGAATGCGGTATTGCCCTTTTCACCAAAATGCATCTTAATGGCCACTAAATGGCGAGGACGAATGATACTTTCCAGGTCCAACATATGGATAAGTCTATCGAGTTTTTCAAAGAGGTTTTCCTTCGGGGAGGTCCTGAGGTCAGTGAAGTAGACTTGGGAGGCAGTCATCAATCATCTCCTTTTTTAAGAGTAATAGAGGGGCCCTTTCAAGAAAATATGAATGCCCCAATGTGGCTTTATTTAGCGGATTATTTATAAAATTACACGAAAGGTCAATAATAAGCGCTGTAAGAGCTTGTGCATGAAACGGGTAAAGAAACCTGGTTTTTTGCAGACAATGATATTAGATATTACCGATTTACCCATCAATACAAGGGAAATCCGTCCTTTTTTCCGTTGACAAACAAAATCATCTTGGATTATTAACTTGATGCTGATCGCGTGTATTTTCGGCCCCACCAATCATCGACGGTCTTGGTGAAAAATCTTTCCTAACCGGATCTCTTACAAATGGAGAATCTGACCCTATGCCAAAAGGAAGCCCCGTTCCATCATGTCTGATCTTTCTGTCAATGCTGCTTGGAGCGTTTGCATCTCCAGTGCAAGTGAACGCCCAGGCGGCCCAAAGGATTCTGAGCATCGAAGCGTACGACATGCTTAACACGGTTCCTGACACCTATTTGATCGATGTGAGAACGAGGGCAGAATACCAGTTTGTTGGACATCCTTTCAAAGCCTACCTTTTCCCCTATATGTTTTGGGCCGACAATCTTGTCAAAAAGGACGACACATACACCTATCAGCAGGGTCCAAAGAACAAGGCGTTCGTGGAAGAGATAAGCAAGGTATTCAAGAAGACGGATAATCTTCTGATCATGGGCCGGGACGGCACAAGAAGTCGACTCGCTGCCAAGGATCTCAAAGCTGCCGGTTTCAAAAATGTATTCGATGTGGTGGATGGTTTTGAGGGGCCTGAGTTCCCCACGTTTGGAGATGAGGATCGGCACAAGTTTTATCGCCAGCTCGCAAAGAGAAATAAGATCCATGGTTTTGGACACCGCGGTCATTATGGATGGCAGTGGTGGGGCCTGCCCTGGACCTATGAAATAGATCCCAAATATATTTATCCCCCTGACTTAAAACAGCCCAAGAAATCGAAGAAGTGATGTAAAGAAGATTATTTTGGCTGAGGAGAATGGTTATGGAATCTGAAGAACTTCTGGAGCTCATGAAACAGATTGAAGAGAAGGGAATAGGCTGGGATAAGGTGGAAGAGCAGACAAAAATATCCCATGATCTTTTGAAACTTTATGTCAATTCTGGCCCCGTACCTGTGACCATCATCAATGGTTTGAAAAAAGTCTTGGAAGAACCGCCTCAGTAGCCCGCGGAAAGATTACCCACAATCAGTCAGGGACCTCCCCCTTCACCACTTTCCCCTTTTCCAGAAAGACATCATCAAGACGTGCTGAAAACCTATGGGTGCTAAACTGGCTAGGGTGTGTGCTTTATTCTCCATACCTGAAAATAATCTTTTCACCGACAATCGCTTCAATTTCTTCCCTTACCTCTTCACAGGGGGAGATTCTATAGTGATCATGCGCTTCTATGAGGAGTTCTTTCCCCTGTTCAGCACCCACTCTGAAGAGAACGGAGCATTCGCCGGGAAATCTAAAGAAGATATCCCGGATCTGCTCCAAGACCTCTCTTGATATCCTTTGCAGATGCAGCCGGAGTTCGACCGCTTTTATGGTCCTCTGTCGGACTGTTTCCAGAGATTCGATTTCCTGGGCAATAATCTTGGCAACATTTCCATCCACCTCAGCGGTACCGCTGATAAGCAGGGGTTCATCCCCTTTAAGCAGGGGGGAGTAACTAGTGAATATGTCAGGGAATAGGATGACCTCCGTGGAGCCTGTTGGATCTTCAAGGTTCAAGATGGCCATCTTATCCCCCCGTTTCGTTCTTTTAACCCTAAGATGTTCGATCACGCCGGCAACCTTTACCGGGGTTTTGTCCCTCAATTGGGTAAGGCCCTCTATAGCACAGGTGGCATAATCTCTTACCACCATCTTGAACCTATCCAGCGGATGCCCGGTGATGTAGAAGCCCAAGGCCTCCTTCTCTTTTCTCAGTTTTTCCCTTTCATCCCATTCATCCAGGTCAGGAAGCTGGAGGAGACCGTTGGCTGCCGCATCGTCAGCAGCCAATGAGGCAAACATATTCAACTGATTCGGGTCGTGACAAGCGCCACAAAATCTGATGACTTCGTCAAGGGCACCGAAAAGCCTAGACCTGTGGAGCCCCGTAAAATCAAAGGCACCGCATTGGATAAGACCCTCTAGCACCCGTCGATTCACTTTAGATCCATCCACCCTCTTGCAAAAATCCAGCAGATCCTTAAAAGGCTCATCCTGGTTTCGCTCTTCAATGATGGACTCCACCGCCTTCAGACCCACATTCTTCACTGCGGCCAGACCGAAACGAATCCCTCCCTTCACTACGGAAAAATCTGCCTGGCTTTCGTTCAGATCAGGAGGCAAGATTTCGATACCCATTTCACGGCATTCCGCGATGTTTTTGATGGTCTTATCCTGATTGCCCATATCTTGTGTGAGCAGGGCGGCCATGAACTGAACAGGAAAATGAGCCTTCAGGTATGCGGTTTGATAGGCGATCATGGTGTAGGCAACAGAATGAGATTTGTTAAAACCATAACCTCCAAACTTCTCAATGAGATCAAAGATGCGTCCCGCCTTGCCTTGATCCAGACCATTTTTTGTGGCCCCCTCCAAGAACCGGGCCTTATGATTTGCCATCACATCATGTTTCTTCTTCCCAATGGCTTTGCGCAACTCATCTGCTTCAGCCAACGTGTAATTGGCCAAAACCTGGGCAATCTTCATGACCTGTTCCTGGTAGAGGATAACGCCATAGGTCTCTTTCAGGATAGGTTCAAGCTCTGGGAAGACATACTTGATCTTGGCGATTCCGTGTTTGCCTTGAATAAATTCGTCCACCATATTGCTCCCCAGGGGTCCTGGCCTATACAGGGCCACCAAGGCAACCAAGTCCTCAAATACCTCTGGTTTGAGCCTCCTAAGCAAATCCTTCATCCCCGAACTCTCCAGCTGAAAGATACCAGTGGTTTTTCCTTCCTGGCAGAGCCTGTATGTGGCTTCGTCGTCAAGGGGGATTTTTTCTATTTCAATAACTTGGCCGGAAGACTCCTCTATGAGCCTCAGGGTCTGTTTTATGACGGTTAGAGTCTTCAGACCCAGGAAATCGAACTTTATCAGACCCAATTTCTCGATCTGATTCATCGTGTACTGGGTCATGACTTCGTCATTGGTCCCTTTAAAAAGAGGGAGATATTCCACGAGGGCCCTGTCTGAAATTACCACGCCTGAGGCATGTGTTGAGGCATGCCTTGAGAGTCCCTCGAGTGAACGTGAAATCTTCAAAAGCCTTCTCTCGTTTTCTGGTCCCCCTTGCATCCTTCTGAGTTCAGGCTCCTCCTCAATCGCCCTTACCAACCTCACATTGGGCCCTTCAGGGACAAGTTTAGCAATCCTGTCCACTTCTGCATAAGGGATATTCAGACTTCGCCCCACATCTCTTATGGCGGCCCTCGCCTTCATCGTGCCGAAGGTAATGATTTGGCCTACGTTTTCCCGCCCATATTTCTCAGCCACATATTTAATCACGTCGTCTCTGCCGTTTATGCAAAAATCGATATCAATGTCGGGCATGCTGATGCGCTGAGGGTTTAGGAATCGCTCGAAGAGCAGGCCATATTTCATCGGATCAATGTCAGTGATATTGAGACAGTACGCTACCAGAGAGCCAGCCGCTGATCCACGGCCAGGGCCCACGGGGATGTGAGACCGCCGAGCATAGTCGATGAAATCGGCCACGATGAGGAAGTAGCCGGAAAAACCCATCTTTGTGATGACATCAAGCTCAAAGTCGAGCCTTTCCCCGTATTCCGTCCTCATTTCTGATGAGATGGCCGTCCCCTGTTCCTCCTCTTTCTGGGCCAACCGCCGCTTGAGCCCCTCTTGCGCCTCCTCGGCAAGCATTTCTTCGAGGCTTCTTTTGTCAGGGACCGTAAAGACAGGATACTTATAGTGGCCAAACTCCATTTCATACTGGCAACGGCGCGCGATTCCTACCGTATTGTCCAAGGCCTCGGTGTAGTCGTTTCCGTCTAAGGAGGATTCCATCTCTTGGCGGGATTTGAAAAAGAGTTCATTTGTGGAAAACTTCATCCGGTTGGGATCATCAATGGACTTGCCCGTCTGGATACAGAGAAGCACGTCATGGGCCTCCGAGTCCTCCCTGTTGAGGTAGTGACAATCGTTGGTCGCCACTAGGGGTATGGAGAGTTCACGGGAGAGTTCTTGGAGGATGCCGTTCACTCTTTTCTGCTCAGGCAGGTTGTTCGCTTGGAGCTCAAGGTAGAAACGCTCGTTGTCAAAGACAGAGGCCAGTTCAACCGCCTTCTGTTTTGCCTCTTCTACGCGGCCATGGTTGATGAGATATGGAACGATCCCTTTCAGGCAGGCCGATAGGGCGATGAGACCGCCGTTAAATTCCTTCAGAAGCTCCACATCCACACGGGGATGGTAGTAAAATCCCTCCAAATGGCCGAGGGTGACGAGGCGACTCAGGTTTTTGTAGCCCTCATCGTTCATTACTAGGAGGATCAGGTGATGGGCGTTGGGACCCCCATCCGGAGAAGGGGCACGATCCTGACGACGGCCCGGGGCCACGTAAATCTCACAACCCAGGATGGGTTTAATGTCCTTCTTTTCGGCCTGATCGAAAAGCTGTACCGCACCAAACAAGTTTCCATGATCGGTGATGGCGACGGCATCCATTGCAAGGCGTTTGGCTTTGTCTAGCATTTGTTTGATTCTGATGGCGCCGTCCAGGAGACTATATTCTGTATGCACGTGGAGATGGACGAAGGGAGAGATATCGGTCACATTATTCCCTTTCTCTGATGGGTCAAAGGTACGTGTTAAGGAATGCAACGAAGCACTGAAAAAAGACTTCCTATGTAAACAGATTTTTCATATTGTAAGATCGGCGGGAGGTATGATACGGTAAATGTCCATCAGCATCAAGTCCATTTTCAAATAAATCTGGACTCAGGTGTCCCCTAACCCATCAGTCAAAAATATAAACCCTTTTGTAGAGAATCCATTCCAAATTTCATAGGTGGTTTCAACGTCTTTATCTGCCCTTACACTTAGAATAATCGCATTGAGCAGATAGCCTTATCCCTTCCAAATTCGGAGTAAGGTTAACCCGGCTTTAAGGCTCCCAAAGGATTCCGCTTAGTGGAAGAGAACCCGTTTGATTTCTATGGGAATCCGACCAGGTCTCTTGCGAAAAAAGGAAATTTTCCATGCATTCCCGCATCAGCGGGATAGTAAAGGCGATGCACTATGCAGAAAGTGAAACAGGACTACTGGAGAAATCGGTGCGAAAAGCTGAAAACTGAGAATCAGATCCTCAGGGAGAAACTGGCCACCCTGAAAAGGGAGACCAGGGATCTCCAGAAGGTGCTAAAAAACCACACAAAGTTGTTCGATGCCATTCCTGCAGGAATTCTCCTTCTGCAACAGGGAAAAATTGTTGATATCAACAGGGGTGCTACAGACCCCTTGGGGTATACGCCCGAGGAGGTTATGGGCCACAACTTTCTGGATTTTGTGCACCCGGAAGCGAAGAAGTATATGAAGGATCTCCACAACAAGCGGATTTCCGGGAAGAGAGTCCCGTCGCAATACGAGACAGATCTGGTCACAAGAGATGGGGAGAGGATATCTTGTGAGGTAAGAGTCAAACGGACCAAGTTTAACGGTCGGAGGGCCTTCCTCGTAAACCTGACCCTGCTTGAAAGAAGGAAAAAAAGAGAAAGAGATCACATCCAGTCTAAAAAGAAGGAAGCCCTCATGACCATGGCCTCGGGCCTACACGGTAAGTTGAACCAAGATCTTAAGGCGATGAGTGAGAACATCCAACTGGTAAAGGGGGTGGCGGGCTCTGAAAATGGAACCCTCATGAAGGGAGTGGAAAGAATCGAATCGGCTTCAAAGGAAATCATCAATACGACCAGGGTCCTACGGGACCTAGCGTCTACAAAGCATGATCCCTCGGATAATGCTCTCCTCGATCTGAGAAAAGTGGCGAAGAAGGCCATTTCACTCACTAATCCCATTTTGAAAGATTTGGGTGATAAGGGGAAACAAAAGATCAATCTGAAGACTTACCTAAGGTCGGTGTCTCCCATTAAAGGAGACCCAGAGGAGATACGAGACCTGGTCATCCACTTGATTTTGAATGCCGTCGAGGCTATGCCCCGTGGAGGGGATCTCTATTTGACGACAGAGGAAAATGCGGGGTATGCCCATATTTATATTCAGGACAGTGGGATAGGCATTCCTGCACCCATTGAAGACCGCATATGGGATCCCTTTTACAGCACCAAAGGGAAGGACGGCCTTGGCCTGGGACTGAGTTTGTCTCATGCCATTGTCAAAAGGCATAAGGGGGAAATGGAGGTTACCTCCCAGAAGGAGCATGGGACCACCTTTACCATTAGGTTACCCATAGCGAAAAAAGATCTAAGAGCAAAGCCCCGGTCTGCGAAAAGGAAGATAAAGAATGCCCAGATCCTCATGATTAGGGATGAAGACATTGTCAGTGAACTCCTATCACAGGTCCTTGCGAGCAGAGGACACAAGGTGGTGATGGTGAGCAGCGGTTCGGAAGGTCTGCAGAAGCTTAGAAAGAAGGAATTCGATCTTGTTCTGGCAGATTCAGCAGCAGCAGATATGGGAAGCGCGGCCCTTATCCAAAAGATCAGAAAAATGAAAAAAGAGCTCTCTTTCGTGCTGATGAAAGGGCAGCGGGTGGGAGAAAAACCTGGGGCTGCCAGGAAATCGGCTTTTGATCTGATCATCCCCAAGCCGTTAGATATGGACAAGGTGGTGGAGCAGGTTGAGGATCTTTTAAGGCGTAAAAACAGGGGATAATAACATGGATTCCCATAGAGGCTGTCGGAAAACGCCCATCTGCTGCGTTACCCTCATCCCTCGTCACTGCGGCGTACTTTTATGTACGCCTCGTTCCTCAGGATTTCGGAAGCCTTGCATTTGGACATTTTCCACCAGCCTCTCAGAACCCGGTTTTTCGACAGTGTCACAGGCATTCACTGCCTCCTCGGCCCGTAGTGCTCTGGGGAGGCGAACATATACCAGATACCAGATCCTGGATTCCGGATAAATTGAAAGAAATCTCTTTTAATCCGGTATCCAGTGACCGGCATCCGGTATCACATGCGAACTTTGCAAATCACTTTCTATTCCAAAACCTGACATGAATTTCGACATCTTCGCTTATGGAGACTTCTAGAGCGCCCCTCGCCGATAGGATGCGGCCCAAAAGGCTTGAGGATATGGTGGGACAAGATCATCTTCTTGGTCCCAAGTCCGTTCTAAGGAGAGCTCTAAATTCGGGTCATATTTTTTCCGCTATTTTTTGGGGCCCACCCGGGTCCGGCAAGACGACTCTGGCCAGACTCATCGCAGACTATTCACAAAACCCTTTTCATTCTTTCTCAGCAGTCACCTCTGGTGTCAAAGAACTGAGGCAGGTCATAGATGGCGCCAAGAAGGCATACCGTCTCTACAGAAAGCCAACCATCCTCTTTGTGGACGAAATACACCGATTCAATAAGGCACAGCAGGATGCTTTTCTCCCCCATGTGGAAAGCGGTCTTATTATTCTCGTAGGGGCCACGACGCAAAATCCCTCCTTTGAGATTATACCCCCACTCCTCTCCAGGGCCAGAGTCATGATCCTTCACCCGCTGGAGAGGGAAGGCCTCAAGGCCATCTTACAGCGTGCCGTCGAAGATGAAGAGCAAGGGCTGGGAGGATTGGAAATTGAGATTCTCCCTGAGGCCTTGGAACACATCATTGATCTGTCCTCAGGTGATGCCCGTGTGGCCCTCAATAATTTGGAAATAACCGTTAACCATGTCATCGGGGATGAGGAAAAAGGGAACGTTCTGGACCTGCCAAGTGCTGAGGAGGCCCTGACAAGAAAGGCGCTCCCCTACGATAAGGATGGTGAGGAGCATTATAACCTGATCTCTGCATTCCACAAGAGCCTCCGCGGAGGTGATACGCAGGCGTCCGTTTATTGGCTCTATCGTATGCTTCTGGCCGGAGAAGATCCCCTCTTCATCGGCCGGAGGATGATTCGATTTGCTTCAGAAGATATTGGCTTGGCCGATCCCAATGCCCTCCAAGTGGCTCTTGCTGCATTTGAGGCCTGGCAAAAGGTGGGACCTCCGGAAGCAGAAATCGCCCTGGCCGAGGCCGCTGTTTATCTGGCCTCCGCCCCCAAAAGCAATGCCCTGTATCTGGCAGAGAAGGCTGTAAAAAAGGAGATCGAGCATTCAGGACCGCAACCGGTGCCACTGCATATCAGAAACGCCCCCACCCGCCTCATGAAAAATCTGGGCTATGCCCAGGGATACCTCTATCCCCATGACTATGCCGGTGGATGGGTAGAACAGCAATACCTACCAGATAAGGTAAAGCGTCGCATCTTTTACAGACCCACAGAGAGAGGGTTTGAGAAGGAGATAAGGAAAAGAATAAGCGATCGGAAAAAGAAAAGGTCCTAATATACTTCTTACCTACCCTCAAGCTCTTTGACCCGCTTCACAATGAGCCGGCCCGCCTCTTCAATTTGTTCCATATCATTGGTCCGGCCCACCGTTAATCGGAGGGCGCCCATACCCACATCAGGAGGAACGCCCATGGCAGAGAGGACATGGGAAAGCTCCACAGACCGATCATGGCATGCCGCGCCTGTGGATGCGTAAAGGGTTGGCAGTCCATCGAGGATCTTACTCCCATCGATCCAGGGCACGGAGACATTCAATGTATTGGGGAGCCTCTCGTCAGGATGCCCATTGAGGACGAGGTTATCCAAATCACTGAACAGGAGTTCCTGCAATCGGTCCCTCATGAGCTTCATGGTCTTCATATCCCCTCGGAGTCTTTCTCTCGCCACCTGACAGGCAACGCCTAAGCCCACTGAGAGAATGAGATTCTCTGTGCCGGGCCTTTTGCCCCCTTCCTGCCCTGCCCCATGGATAAGGGGGGTGAGGTTCTGACCCTCTTTGATGAACAAGGCCCCCACACCCTTTGGTGCATAGAGCTTGTGTCCCGCCACACTCAAAAAGTCCACCCCCAGCTCGTTCACATCCACAGGGATCTTGCCTATGGCCTGGGCAGCATCCGTATGGAGTGGTATCCCATGTTCCCTGGCCAGCTGGGAAATCTCCCTGATGGGCTGCAAAGTTCCGGTTTCATTGTTGGCCAGCATAATGGAGATGAGTGAAGTATTGGGTTGGATGGCACGCCGGACCTGTTCTGAGTCCACAAGGCCAAAAGTGTCCACGGGAATTACGGTGACATCGACCCCTAGCTTCTCAAGAAATAGGGCAGGGTTTATGATAGCGGGATGCTCAACAGCAGAGGTGATGATATGGAAATTTCCTGGATTTCTCAAATTGACGATCCCCTTCAGAACCATGTTATTGGACTCACTGCCACCCGAGGTGAAGACAACTTCGTGGTTGGTGCAGCCGAGGAGCATGGCCACCTGTTCCCGACATTGCTCAAGCCTTTCTTTGGCCCTTATTCCCAGAGCATAGGGACTAGAAGGGTTGCCAAACTCTTCCTGCATGAAAGGCATCATGGCCTTGGCCGCGGCTGGGTCTACGGGCGTGGTGGCATTATGGTCGAGGTAGATAAAGGAGCGAGACTGGGATGTCATGTGATCCCTCCTATCTAGGCATTGGATTTGACCTGGGAGATTTATGAGGGGAAAGGCACAGGGTTAACAGAAATTGGGCTCGGCTTGGGCATCGAAGCTCATGCCATAGTCCATGTGCCTAGACTCATTAGGGTTTGTAGACCATATTTTGCCAATTGACAACAAATTAGGTTAGTGTTACCTTAATCAGTCTTCATAAAAACTCCCCATTTGCCATGCCAACGATATATTTAAAGGAGAATGGCTATGCCAGATAGGAGCAAGAACTTTATCCTCTGGTTTAATGAAATCGGCATAGATGATGTTCCCATGGTCGGCGGGAAGTGCGCCTCCCTTGGAGAGATGTATCGAAAACTCCATGACAAAGGGATTAGTATTCCCAATGGATTTGCCATTACCGCCTACGCCTATCGATACTTCCTCAAATATGCAGGGATTGAGGATGAGATCAAGAAGGTGCTCAAAGACCTGGAAACCGGGGACGTCCATGACCTGATGAGACGGGGAAGGGAGGTCCGTGATATTATAAGGCACGCGGAGTTTCCTCCGGATCTGACCCAAGCCATCTACGTGGCCTACGATAAACTGGGAGAAGAGTTTGGCCAGCAGGGGCTGGATGACCTGGATGTGGCCATTCGATCATCGGCTACGGCCGAGGACCTGCCCGATGCCTCTTTTGCTGGTCAGCAGGATACCTTTCTTAATATCAGGGGGAAGAGAAGTGTGCTGCAAGCCTGCCGCAATTGCTTTGCCAGCCTTTTTACGAATCGCGCCATCTCCTATCGTCACGATAAGGGTTATGGTCAGTTTGATGTTTCCCTCTCCATAGCGGTGCAGAAAATGGTCCGGAGCGATTCTGCCTATTCGGGGGTCATCTTTTCCATAGACACCGAGACCGGATTCAAAGATGCTGTTTTCCTGACCGCTGCCTATGGCTTGGGTGAAAATGTGGTTCAGGGGACCGTCAACCCTGATGAATATTACGTATTCAAGCCCACACTAAAGATGGGTAAGAAGGCCATCATAAACCGCAAGGTGGGAGACAGGGATATTAAGATGGTCTATTCCATGGAGGATGAGGCCACCACGAAAAATGTGGCCACCACCATCACTGAAAGGCACCGCTATGTCTTGGATGATGATGAGATCATCAAGCTTGCGGAATGGGCCTGCATCATTGAGGATCATTATAGCAAGGAGGCAGGGTACTACAAGCCAATGGATATTGAATGGGCCAAGGATGGCGATGGCGTCAACGAGGGGACGGGGGAACTATTTATCGTTCAAGCGAGGCCAGAAACGATCCACTCTCAGAAGGATTCTAACACCTATGAGAATTACCACCTCCTTGAAGAGGGGGAGATCTTGACCAGCGGGACGGCTGTGGGCATGAAGGTGGGCCAGGGGGTGGCCAACGTGATCGAGTCATCGGCTGAGATGGAAAAATTCAAAAAAGGCGAGGTCCTGGTCACAAATATGACCGATCCTGACTGGGAACCCATTATGAAGCTTGCTTCAGCCATTGTGACCAATAAGGGTGGACGCACATGCCATGCAGCCATCGTCTCCCGGGAACTGGGGATCCCCTGCGTCATTGGCACAGGCAATGCCGATGAATTGATCCAGACAGGTCAGAAAGTCACCGTCTCCTGCTGTGAAGGTGAGACGGGGAATGTATATGAAGGAATACTGAAATTCAATGTGGAGACCATGAACCTAGATGAGTTGCCTACAACGCGGACCAAGATCATGATGAACGTGGGGATACCTGAGCAGGCCTTTACGCAGGGAATGATACCGAACGATGGGGTAGGCCTGGCCAGGATAGAATTCATTATCAATTCTCACATCGGGATTCATCCTCTCGCCTTGATTGATTATGAGAAGCTAAAAGGGAAGGCCGCAAGCGATCAGAGGGTTGCGGGGGTCGTTTACAAAATTGACCAGATAACCTCCGTCTATGAGGACAAGGCACAGTTCTTTATTGACAAGCTGGCTGAAGGAGTAAGCCGGATTGGTGCAGGATTCTATCCCAATGATGTGATTGTCCGCCTGTCCGATTTTAAAACCAATGAGTATGAGAACTTGCTCGGTGGATATCTCTATGAACCCGAGGAGAGCAACCCTATGATCGGCTGGAGGGGGGCCTCTCGCTATTATGACGAAAACTTCAAACCTGCCTTTGAACTGGAGTGCCGTGCTCTGCATAAAGCGCGGGGCGAGATCGGACTCACAAACATAAAAGTCATGATACCCTTTTGTAGAACCCCGGAAGAGGGCAGGAGGGTGGTTGACGTGATGAGAGAGTTCGGCTTGGTGCAGGGGGACGATGGCCTGGAGATTTACGTGATGTGCGAGATCCCGAGCAACGTGATCTGCGCCGATCAATTTGCAGAAATATTCGATGGATTCTCCATCGGTTCCAATGACCTGACCCAACTCGCCCTTGGGCTTGATCGAGATTCCTCTCTCGTATCCCACATTTATGATGAAAGAAACGATGCAGTGAAAAGGCTGGTGGAACAAGTGATCAATGTGGCCAAGAAAAAGGGTCGCAAGATTGGGATCTGTGGTCAGGCACCCAGCGATTTCCCTGACTTTGCGGATTTTCTGGTGGAATGCGGGATAGATTCCATGAGTCTGATTCCTGATACAGTGATTAAGACCCGGGTGGCCATTGCCAAGAAGGAAAAGGAACTGGGAATAGAAGTGGAGAAAGCGTAGAAGATGACATCCATACGAATTCTGGGGACAGGCTCCTACGTCCCGCCTAAAAAACTCACCAATCTTGATCTTGAAAAAATGGGCCTTGACACCACGGATGAATGGATCGTCCAACGCACGGGTGTCAAGGAGCGGCGGGTCGCTGATCCAGATGTGAACACCTCTGACATGGGTTATGAGGCTTCAGTAAAGGCCCTTGAGATGGCAGGCATGAGTGCCAAAGATCTGGATCTTATTATGGTGGCCACGATCACGCCGGACACTTGCTGTCCGGCAGCGGCTAACTGGCTGCAGGCCAAGCTGAATGCGCCACAGGCCGTCGGTTTTGACGTAACGGCCGCGTGCTCAGGCTTCATCTTTGGTCTCAATCTGGCGACACAATATTTGAATACGGGATACTTCAATCGCATTCTTGTGATCGCCTCTGAAGTTATGACCAGGACACTCAACTATAAAGATAGGAGTACCTGTATCCTCTGGGGAGATGGGGCGGGTGCTGCCGTATTAAACAAAAGTGAGGGGAATCACAGAATTCTCTCCACCCATATCCATTCGGATGGGAAAAACGGACAGGATCTCTTGATGCCGGGCGGCGGATCGATGACCACCCCCATATCCCATGAGAGTGTAGATAAGGGGCTACATTATCTCAACATGATTGAGGCGAATGCAAGTTTTAGGGTGGCCGTGAGGCACTTCATTGACTCCATCAAAGAGGCTGCAGCCTTTAACAATGTTGCCATCGAGGAAATAAACTGGTTCATACCTCACCAAGCAAACCTGCGAATGTTCCAGTCCATGGCCAAGACCCTGAAAATCTCAATGGATAAGTTTTATGTGACCCTGAACAAATACGGGAACATCTCCTCGGCATCCTGTGCCATTTCCCTGGATGAGGCGGTCAGGGACGGCAGCGTCAAGGAGGGTGACCTCATCTGCATGCCTGTATTCGGCGGCGGTCTGACCTGGGGTAGCGCCCTGATAAGGTGGTAGCTCCTGCCCCCTGAGTTAATCCAGCGCACAAAGAGATAAGTCTTTGATTTGGTACGAGTCACGTGGGACTCGGGCAAGGGAGAAATGTTTCAAGGATTGAACAATGGGGCTTCATAAGAAACTAGAGCATCTCAAGACAGGTTACTTAATGGGAGATGAAGGCTTGAGAGAAGGACGACCCACCCTTGTTATGATACATGGCGCGGGGGGAAGGGCAGAGGTCTGGCAAAAGCAGATCGTGTTATTAGACAAGACCATAAATGTTTTGGCCCTGGACCTTCCCGGTCATGGGAATACTGAGGGTGATGGCCGTTCTCGCATTGCCGACTATGCCCAATGGCTCGTAGATATAATAGAGGCGATCATTGATCACCCCATTTTTCTCATGGGTCATTCCATGGGCGGTGCCATTGTTCAGGAGGTGGCCATTACTTACCCCCATATCTTGGAGGGGATCGTTCTCGTGGGAACAGGAGCCAGGCTCAAGGTGGCTCCCATGTTTCTGGATGGTCTTCTGAACAATTTTGAGGAGATTCTGGAGACCCTTATCAGTTATGCCTATGGCCCAGGGACTAACAAGGCAATCATTGAAGAAGGACTAAGGATGATGCAGGCTTCCGGATCAAGGATTGTCTATAACGATTTCCTCGCATGTAATGCCTTTGATAGTCGGCAGGAATTGGCACAGATCCATTCGCCCTGCCTTGTGCTTTGTGGGAACGAAGACAAACTTGCCCCGCCAAAGCTCTCTGAGGCCCTTAAGGAAGGGATCGAGGGGAGTTTTCTGAAATTCGTACCCAATGCAGGACACACGGTCATGATTGAACGATATAAGGAGGTGAACCAGGCGGTTCAAGATTTTATTTTGGGGAGCCATTCATGATCCATTAAGTTTTTGACAGTGGGTTATTGTCCCGTTATAAGAAATAAAGTCATTGAGGAACGCTTCCGATTTGGACATATTGCATAGCGGGGGAACCGGGTATTTATTCAATTATCAGACAAATTTGGGGGCAAAACAGGACCTAAGAGGAAGGAGGGGTGCTGTGGCTGAAAGGGAATCCAAAATACCGGTTATCCGCACCATGACCGCCAAGGACTTGGAACGTATCGCTCAAATTGATACTAAGGTCCTCGGAAAGACGAGAGCCGAATACTGGGAAATGAAACTAGAATTGGTGGAAAAACGCTCTCCTATGGCGTCCTTGGTGGCTGAGCTGGAGGGGGAAGTGGTCGGCTTCATCATTGGGGACGCCAGCGGTTGGGAATACGGGATCCCTGAGCATGTGGGTTGGATCGATACGATCGGCGTTGATCCTGCTTATCAAGGGAAGGGCATCGCCAAAATGCTGTTCACCGAGATGATCGGTGCCTTAAAAAAGGTTGGGGTTGATACCATATATACCTTCGTTAATTGGCGCGATTGGAGCCTTCTGCGGTTTTTTAATGCCATGGGCTTTGAGAAAGGAGACATGGTAAACCTAGAACTGAAGGTTTGATAGGGGACTTGACGAAGCCATTGCAGCTGGCCGCGGCCTTTGTTGCAGCGGATGGTTGACCACCATCAGCGCGCGGGTGCTGATCTCTCCAGGTGCTTTCGCATCCTGTTTAAGAATTCAAATCTGCTCACATACGTTTCGATCCTCAAATCCTTCTCTTCCTCGCCCGCTCTGTTCAAGAAAATGATGGTGGGTACCCCCCTGACGCCGTATTGCTTCAACACCTCGTCCTGAAAGGGCTGGCGGCGGGTCAAATCCAAGCGCATGGTCACCAAATTCTCACTTAGCCTCAGAACTTCGGGGTCTTTGAAAACCCTTTTTTCCATGGCTAAGCAGGGTGGACACCAGTCCGCATAAAAATCCAAAATGAGGGGTTTCTTCTCCTTCGCCGTCGCGGCTATGATGTTCTGATCATAGGGTATCCATTCGATTCCTTCCCTCTCATAAGCTGATGAGATGAGGTAGAGGACTCCGCCACACACCAGACAAATCCCAACAACCCTCTTAAGGTTGGAAAATCGGCGCAGGCCGCTTCCCGTGCTGTCAAGAAAGCCAAGATGGATACCGGCGGCTGCAGCAACGGCAGCCAAGAGCCCCAATTTTACCAGGTAATGGGGGATCAGGGGACTTATCATATAGGCCGCCATGCCCACCAAGACCCAGCCCATGAATTTCCTGACCCACAAAAGCCAGTCCCCTGACCTGGGGAGCTTATCTAAGGCCCCAGAAAATATGGCGAGAAAAGAAAGAGGAAGACCGAGGCCCAGGCTGAGGATGAAAAAATAGAGGAATCCGAGGAATGGATCACCCTTTTGGCCCACATAGGTGAGCAGTGCCAGTATGAAGGGTCCCAGGCAGGGAGCGGCCACGATTCCAAGGGTTAGCCCCATGAAGATCGTCCCAAAATATCCGCCGTAGGTCTTGGATGCAATCTTGGTGAGGGTGGCTGGGATCCGAAATTCCCAGAATCCGAAGAAGCTCAAGCCCAAGGCAGTCATCACCCCGGCCACAAAAATCAGGACCAGTGGCTGCTGGAGTACCGCACCGAGCATACCTCCAGACAGCGCGGCCGCAAGACCAAGCACGGAGTTCGTGAGGGCAAGGCCAAGGATGTAAAGCAATCCATGCATGATGGTATTTGCCCCTACTTTTTGGCTCCTCCCTCCGAAATAGGAGACCGTTATGGGGATGAGGGGATAGACGCATGGGGTAAGATTGAGGGCCAAACCCCACAAAAAAATGCCAAACAGGGTAAGCATGAAGCCGGCCCCAGACCTCATCCCCGGAAGGCCCTTTTCAAGAGGCATCTCCGTACGGGCGGAAAGAAATATCTGTTGATTCAGGGTCTTGGTTGGTGTGCCGCGAGGGACGATAACTGCTGAGAGGTGCACAGAAACATTTTCCGGAGGCAGGCACAGCGTGGATGAGCAGGCCTGATAGGAGAGTTTTCCCTTTATTACTTGACTCCCTGATGGGAGCGCGCTGCGCACCGTGAGTGATGCCCTGACCAGGATAGTACCGGAATAGATCTCTATTGGTTTCGACGTGTACGGGAATTTTTTCTTTTCAGGTTCTGGGAACTCGACCTCTTTTACCGTTAAACCGGGAGATTCTTGAAAGGAAAGTACCGTGGGGATTAGCCCTTCATCCCCGCTTTTCGTACCGTGGATATTCCAAGGCTTTGCTATCTTCAAACGAAAAAGAATAGGATAGGTTCTCTCTGCTGGATATTTGTCGCGGGAGTGAAGGACCTCTACCTGAACCGTTGAGGCAAATGCAGGGAATGGGTGGAAGATGCTTATTATGATGATTAAAAGGAGTATACGTATTCGTCTTTTCATTGGGATTAGTGAGCAGTAACAGGCTGTGAGTTGATTTTTAATACGCAAGCGTTTGGGTCAAACTTTCCATCAGGGATCTCTGTCAAAACGCCGCACACACTTCCCCATCTTCATGGATTATCTCCCCTGGGGATTTTGTCTATTTCCAGCGCCTATGTTAGAATATATCGGTTGATTCATTCGGGTGTCAACCTGTGAATAGAGGTCCTGACCACCATCAAGGCATCATCTGCGGCGTTGCCTTCGATCGCTCCTCCCCCCGCCCCCCGCCTATGCGGGTGCAGGCTTCGCGGGGGCAGGCTTGCGGCGTATTGACCCATACGCCTCAGTCGTCGCTCCTCGGCGCCTAGCATCTAATACCTTGCTGGTGATCAGGAGTACGCCATAAGCTGATCATTTCAGTGCTGATACCCTAATTAGACGGTGGATCTGGAAGAGGAGAAATCTGCATATGGATCGTGCTGAGGAGCTAAAGACATTTTATCTTCAAAATACGCCTGGAGCAAAGACGGAAGGAAATCTTCTTAAGGCCCCATGTCCTATTTGCGCAACAGACAAAGCGCAAAAACCTGGCGTCATGGTGGCATATCTTGATCCTGAGAGTTTCTTCATGGGTTACTTCCGATGTTCGAACAGGTGCAAGCCAGGAGGGTACGCACCCCACTTCGCCAGGATGATGGGGATCGCTCCGCAAAATGTGCCAGGACACGATCCAGATCGGGAACCCTTTGTGCAGGACATAATCTTTCCCACCAAGAACCTCAATCTGGAACTTAAGAAATTTAGGTCTCTCATGACCGAAAACGAGTATAACCATTTCAAGGCGTTTGGGGTATCAAAGAGCATGGTTGACGCCATGAAGGTTGGTTATAATGGCCGGTATCTCGTATATCCCTATTTTCAGGAAGATGGAAATTCTTACGCAGCCCGATGCGTGTTGCCTGATCGTGAGGAGGATAGTTTCTGGCATGGCGATGAAACGTTTTTTTCAGGAGCGTTCCGAATATTTAATATCCAGGAGATAGAGAGGTGCGAGGATGGGGCATTGTTCATCACAGACGGGGAGAACAACCTTTTGACCCTTAGGGAGTTGGGATATCCTGGCATAAGTGTGCCTTCTTACGGCGATCTGGAACTGGTAAGCGCAGAAAGATTGGCCTTTGTCAACCATGTCCTCTTGGTGTTGATTAACACGCCCGAGGCTCAGCTTGCCGCTCGCTCCTTGGCGACGAGACTAGGGTTTAAGTCCAGAATCTTGAAATGGCCATCCCACTTGAAACGGGGATATAGCCTGTGTCACCTGGCAAGAGAAAAGGGGAAAGGCTTCAGGACAGCGGTGTCCTCAATGGTAAAGGCTTCAAAGGCCTTCTCTCCATTTGCCTCACCAGAGAGGGAGCAAAGGCGATTTACAGACTCGCTGGAAAGGGAAAAAGGGAAGGAGCTCCTAGGATTAAGGTGTGGGTTTGACAAGATGGATCAGGCCATGAGCGGTATCCGGGGTATTAACATCATGGGCGGACAACCAAAGGCAGGGAAATCCTGTTTCTTTATCCAGGTATCCACAGAGATGGCGAGGCAGAAGATCCCCGTCATATACTATGATTTTGAAAATGGCCGACAGAAGATCTACACGAGAACCTTGTGCCGTCTAGCCAGACTTTCGGAAAAGGAGATCAGGCGGGAAGACCTTGAAGCCAAGGCCACTAAGAGGTTGGAGATGGCTTACCAGATCTTCAGGGATATGCTTCCCTATTTCCGGGTGGTTACAGACAGGAAAGTGAGCCCCGATATCATGAGACGGCAAATCGATTTCTTACAGAACGAGACAAGAAGAGACTACACGCTCGTGGTGGTGGACAGCCTACACAAGCTTCCGTTCAAAGATCTTTCAGAACGAAGAGCGGGTATCGATGAGTGGCTCCGTCACATGGAGTCCATTAGGGATGAAAAGCGAGTATCCTTTCTTGTTATTTCTGAGCTCTCCCGCGGCGAAGGGGGAGGTTACGGTGGAAAGCCGGACCTAAGCCGTTTTAAAGAATCCGGAGATATAGAATATAGTGCCGACAACGCCATGATTCTCACGCCCGATTGGGATCCCCTGGCCCCCATCTCCTCAGAGGAGAAGAGAAGCATCTTGTGGTTGGTGGCAAGCAGGGAGAATAGCCCCGGCAAGATTGCCGAATATGTCTTGGAGTATCCTTTCTGGGGATTCAGGGAGATGTAGAGGCTGTCGGAAAACGCCCATCTGCTGCGTTACCCTCATCCCCCGCCCTGTTAAATTCTCGCGACGCGAGACGGCGAAGCCGATTTAACAGGGCAAGTCATTGCGGCGTACTTCTATGTACGCCTCATTCCTCGGGATTTGTCCGCGCTTCGCTTGGACTCCCCACCCTGCGGGCGGGTCCCCGGTTTCGGAAGCCTTGCATATGGACATTTTCCATCAGCCTCTCAGAAGCCGGTTTTTCGACTATCTTGTAATCCGCTTTTCATCGCTTGAATACTTCCTAAACAACTATTCCGATGAAATTGACCCCAATCTAACCATCTCCCCGACCCAACGTAATACTCTAGCCGTTTGAAAAGCCCCTAGGCTAAGCGGCATCCTCTGCAGGGCCCAAAAAATTTGGTCAGTGCCCTTAAGGATGGCGCACAAGGTGAGTTCGCTTTGAGGACTTGTTCTGTCAATAAAATCCCTTGCAAGATTTTATAGAGCGCCTCCCGAATGCTTTCGGGAGGCTTAGAAGCACCCGGGAACCGGGTGCGTTGTCTAGAATTTTCCTAGAAGAAAATTTTAGAAGAGTTCTTGCACGGCTGTTTCAAAGGGCTAAAATTTTACCACCCAACAAACCTTGCTGTGCTTCAATCGTTGCCTCTTATCTTTGCCTCCATAAACCCGGCCCCCTATCGCATAAAAATCAAATAGTTATGCCTCCTTGAAAAAGGAAGGGGCAAGTTTTTTCTCTTGACAAGCCCGGAGTATTGAATCAAAAGTTATACTGACTCTGTACGGATTAGGATCAAAGAAGATGCGCAACCATCCTTCCAGGGAGTTGGGTGTCTTCGTAAAGAACGGCTCTCTTGTGCGAATTCATGGGGTCGGGGAGCTTTAGGATAAGAATGCACGTGGAAGGGGGTGAAACAGTTAGAAAGTGACTTTGGCTAACAGTGGTGACCACAGGGGGGTTTCGCTGCAAGGGTTATCGCGGACCAAAATAACTACCTAAAGCATAATAAGGAGGGTTTTTATGGAGGACAAAAAGATTTTTTTGCCTGAGTCTGAGTTACCACGTCAGTGGTACAATGTCATGGCAGATATGCCTACACCGATGGAACCGCCTCTTCACCCGGGAACAGGCCAGCCTGCCGGTCCCGATGATCTGGCCCCCATCTTTCCCATGCCTTTAATTGAGCAAGAGGTCAGCCAGGAAAGATTCATCGATATTCCGGAAGAAGTCCTGGAAAAGTATCTCTTATGGCGTCCAACCCCTCTTTACAGGGCCTACAGTCTCGAAAAGTATCTTGATACGCCTGCCAAAATCTACTTCAAGAATGAGGGCGTGAGCCCTGCGGGAAGTCACAAACCCAACACGGCCCTTGCCCAGGCCTATTACAACAAGATTTCAGGCGTCAAGAAAATCACCACGGAAACGGGCGCAGGGCAATGGGGAAGCGCGCTTTCCATGTGCTGTGGGCTTTTTGGCCTGGAATGCAGGGTCTTTATGGTCAAAGTCAGTTACAACCAGAAACCTTACCGCCGGGTCATGATGGAGACCTGGGGGGCCTCCTGTGTGCCAAGCCCGAGCAACGAAACCAAGGCTGGTCAGAAGATCCTGGCGGAGAATCCCGAATCACCGGGTAGCCTGGGCATCGCCATCAGCGAGGCGGTTGAGGCCGCTGTTATGGACGATGATACCAAGTATTCCCTGGGCAGTGTCCTGAACCATGTCCTGATGCACCAGACCGTCAACGGGCTTGAGTGTCAGAAGCAGCTGGCCATCGCAGGTGATTATCCGGATGTCATCATTGGCTGTGCTGGGGGAGGCAGCAATTTTGCTGGCCACGCTTTCCCCTTTGTCAGAGACAAAATCAACGGCAAGGAGATTGACATTATTGCCGTCGAGCCCGCCTCATGCCCCACCATGACCCGGGGCCCTTTTGCCTATGACTTTGGGGACACCGTCCAGATGACACC